>JAKVCP010000080.1 GCA_022448925.1 Paracoccaceae bacterium | reverse complement strand
TGGCTGAGTGGGTGGGTCTCACATGACCGCGATTTCATGCAGCGCGCCCTGAGCCTGGAAGCGCATGAACGGATTGCCGGCTTCATTCACATCGGCACAGAGGGGCCGAAGCCACCCGAGCGTCCGCGTCCCGACCTGGCGGCGATCACAACCTGGGTTGACGCATGATCCTGACATCGTTTTTCAAGGCGGTCGGGCAATTGGCCGATCCTAGGTTTCGCCGCGTGCTGTGGCTGGGCATTGGATTGACACTTGCTCTATTGGTCGCGGCCTATGCTGGATTCCTCGGGTTTCTTAACTGGGCCTCGCCCGAAGACATGGTCTTTCCCATAATCGGTCAGGTGCAGTGGCTGGATGACCTCTTGGGGTGGGGCTCGCTGCTGCTGATGGTGATTTTATCGGTCTTTCTGATGGTCCCGGTGGCCTCTGCGATCACATCGATGTTTCTGGATGACGTGGCACAAGCTGTCGAAGACCGGCACTATCCGCACTTGCCACCGGTGGACAGAATCTCCTTTTTTGACGCGCTCCGAGACACGGTCAATTTTTTGGGCGTGTTGATTCTGGCCAATGTGGTGGCGTTGCTGTTTTACGTGCTCTTCGCGCCGGCGGCAGTGTTTATATTTTGGGGCCTCAATGGTTTTTTACTTGGACGGGAATATTTCACCCTCGCCGCGATGCGCCGTATCGGTCGAGCCGAGGCCAAGCTGCTGCGTCGGCGTCACTTGGGAACGATCTGGTTGGCAGGCATTCTGATGGCGGTGCCGCTCTCGATCCCCTTGATCAACTTGGTGATCCCGATTCTTGGCGCGGCGACCTTTACCCATCTGTTTCACGCACTTCAGACGCGCTATCCATCCGGTTGAACATCCAACCGTCGATATCACGCACTGAGATCACGCCGGAAATGATGATGCTGGCAATGATGCCCCATAGAACCGACGAGATGATGGTCGTGATCCAGGCCTTGCGCCTGAGGTTGTGCACTTCCGGGCTGCCTGCGTGAGTGCCCGGAATCACCTCGCCCAGGTCACCTTGCGTTTGCAGCCGCACAGGAATCACGCAAAGGAAGGTCATGAACCAGATGACAGCAAATAGCACGATGGCAGAGGTAATCCCCATGGTCTTCTCCTTTTCGACGAGCCTGAAATAGTTCAGACTTGCTCTAACTCCACCAGGCATCCGTTGAAATCTTTGGGGTGCAGGAACAAAACTGGTTTGCCATGGGCGCCGATCTTGGGCTCTCCGGAACCCAACACGCGTGCACCCGTTGCAATCAGGTGATCGCGGGCCGACAGAATGTCATCAACTTCATAGCAGATGTGATGAATTCCCCCGGCAGGGTTTTTGTCGAGGAAACCGGCGATCGGGCTGCCGTTGCCAAGCGGATGAAGCAATTCGATCTTGGTGTTTGGCAAGTCGATGAAGATGACAGTAACACCGTGATCTGGTTCGTCCTGCGGCTCACCGACAGTTGCGCCCAGCGCGTCGCGATATTGTGCAGCCGCGGCCTCCAGATCGGGCACGGCAATGGCAACATGGTTCAGACGTCCGATCATGATGGCTCTCCTCTTCGGTCGGGTCGTCAAGCTTATGCCGGTCACGCAGTGCAAAGCGCAAGCGGAACAATCGGGGTTAACCTCCTGTTAGCGGTAGATGCGGCATCGTGCCCAAGGTCAATCGATGGAGGGATCAATGGACGAATTGGTGGCATTTCACAGTCGCAAGCCAACAACTGCGCGCCCCTTGTTGGGCGTCACTGTTCTGGTTGTCGAAGACAGTCTTTATGCCTGTGATGCCCTGCGTCTTATGTGTTTGCACAGTGGCGCGCGCCTGCGTCGCGCAGATTGCATTGACAGTGCAAGGCGCCACCTAAAGGTCTATCGGCCTGGTGTGATCATCGTGGATCTTGGTTTGCCGGATGGGTCTGGTGCCGACCTGATCGCCGATCTTGCCGATGCCAAACCTCGGATTGGTGCAATTCTTGGAACCAGCGGGGATGCCTTTGCCGAAGACGTGGCTTTGGCTGCGGGTGCAGATGGATTTCTGTCCAAGCCATTGGATTCGCTTGGCGTCTTTCAGCATACGATGGTGTCTTGTTTGCCGCCTGATCTTCAGGTCAGCGGCCTATATGTGGCCTCTGTCGGCTCTGTCCGCCCTGACCCTATGGCCTATCGTGATGATCTGGAACATGCAGCGGCCTTGTTGAGCGAAAAGCATGATTCGGGAACCTTGTCCTATATTCTGCAATTCCTCAGTGGGCTGGCTAAATCCGCTGACGACAACCCTTTGCTGAAGGCTGTAGAAACCGTTGGCGCGTTGCCGGAAAGACAACGCCTGTCGCACCCTGCGGTCGCAAAGATCAGCGCCATTGTGCAAGACAGGATGTCAGATATGGCCCCGGTCTAATACAGGGTCCAGGTAGCTCGACTGGGTGGGGTCGTCATTGGCGCGCACAAGCCCTGTTAGATCGGACAAGCGCTCAATCTGCTGGCCATTCGCCTTGAAGTTGGCCGGGGACAGCCAGGCGTCATAGGCCTCTTTCATTGCATTCCACTCGCTGTCGATAACAGAGAACCAGGCGGTATCCCGGTTGCGTCCCTTGACGACACGCGCTTGCCTAAAGACCCCTTCGTAGCTGAAGCCCAGGCGCTGCGCGGCTTGGCGCGATGGTTGGTTCAGGGCGTCGCATTTCCATTCATAGCGCCGATAGCCGGCCTCAAAAGCCCATTGCATCATGAGTACCATCGCCTCGGTCGCGGCGCGGGTTCGTTGTAATGATGGCGCAAGACAGATGTTGCCAACCTCGATCGTGCCGGCCTCTGGTGTGATGCGCAAATAGCTGGCGACGCCTCCGGTGATCATCCGTTCGCTGTCGCGAATAGCGAAGAACAAATCCTCTTTTTGGGACACGGTTTCACGCATCCAGCGGTGATAAGAGGCGGCCGAATGAAATGGCCCGTAGGGGAGATAGCTCCACAGGTCATCACGGCCTGTGAATTCGCGAAACAAGAGCGCCGCATGTTTTCCCGGCTCAAGTGGTTCGAGGCTACAGTAGCGACCCTGTATGGGCACGGGGTGCGGTCTGTCTGGCGGGGACCAATTGGGCACGGACGAACCTAGGGGATTGTCACCGGGCATTGCGCCTCCTCGTTGAGCAATTTGCCCAAGCAGGCTGCAATCCACAGCTTTTGTCAATCAACAGTCTGGTTCATGACCGCAGGTTACAGCAACAAGCCGGGATCACCTTCCAGATCAAGTCCGGGAAAAATCACGCGCTCTAGCGTTGAGCTCTGCACGCCGAACAACCCCCGCATTGCCCAACCGGCGTAGGCGCGCACGTCACGCGTGGGCAGCAGGTCGCGGCGGGCGTAAAGTGCGCTTTCTTCGAGGCCCGGCCAGTTGGTCAGAACGCGCCCACCGCGTACAGCGCCTCCGGCGAACAGCATGGCACCTGCTGTTCCATGATCCGTTCCGCCGGTGCCATTCATGCGCGCGGTCCGTCCGAACTCGGTCATTGCCAGGACGGTCGTTTTTGACCATGCCGGTCCCAGGCCCTCTTTCAACGCAATCAGCGCGTCCGAGAGCTGCCCCAGCGCGCCTGCCAATTCACGTGTCTGGTTGTCATGTGTGTCCCAACCATTGATCGAGAACGAGGCGATGCGGGCCTCTTTCGCAAGCCGTTCCGCCGCAAACTGCGCAATGCGTGTGCCGGCGCCCTTCTTCATGGCGGCGGTCATGTCATTGCGCATTTCCTTGCCCATTTCGCGCAGCGTGCCCTCAAAGGCGATGCTGTCCCCGTCTGTTTCTGCCAGCGCAAAGGCCTGACGCAGGGCCTGGTCAAATGCTGGGTCATCCTGCATGACAAGCTGCGCCAATTTCATGGCCTGGGGGCTCATTGTCAGATCGCTCTCCGGAGTCCAGCGGGTCACCGGGGCCGCGCCATTCAGAACGATCATCTCTTGTCGACCGATAGCATAAGCGGTTTCGGTTGACAGATCCGGAAACTGTTGCAGCAAACGGTTCAGCCAACCATCACTGGTTTTGTCTCCGATCCGGGCACTGCCTGCTTCTAGCAAATCCTGACCGTCAAAGTGGCTACGCTTGTCGCGGTAGGGGGTGGACACGGCATGAACAAATCCCAACTCGCCATTGCGCCACATTGGCATCAAGGGTTGCAGCGCCGTGTTCATTGCAAAGAAACCGTCCAGATCCATGGCTGGGTTCGGGGCCTCGCGGCCAAGCGCAGCATAGTCCGGATCCCCATATGGCTGCACGACCCCCAGCCCATCCATGGCCCCGCGCAGGATGATCACAACCAGGCGGTTATCCCACGGAGCGGACATAAAGCTTATGGGGGTCAGCAATGGGCTTGCCGCGGCTGAGCAGCCCAGCACGGCCGAGTTCAAAAGAAAGCGTCGTCGGTTGATCGGCGGAGCTGGCATGACGATCCTCAGGCTCTTTGAAATGCTGGTGAGGCCAGTACAAGCCCAACCCCATCTGATTTGGTCTCTGCGGCGTCGGCTGCAAACCGCACTCTCGCGGTGGCGCGCGGCCCCAACGCTGTCTCGACAAAGTCCCGCGGGTCTGGCAGCTCTTGTATCAGCCGGCCTGGGATTGTCAGGGCCCACTGCAAGCGTGCAGCAAGCCCCTGTGGTGACAACCAGGCACTGTCTTCCTCGGGCAAACCATCAGGGCCGTTGGGCATTTCCCATCTGTGTCCCATCAACTGCATTGGCAGCTGAAAGCTGCCGCGCAGGTTTTGCGGCCGCATCCGTGTTATGACGGCCGGGGGCAGGGCCAGCGCCCGCAGGGACGACCCGATGAAATCGACGGGACGTTTGATGTTGCCGGCTTCGGCGTGCCAAGCTGCGGGATGCGACAGCATCGCGGAATAGACATCAAGAAGCAGGCCCCCCGTATCCAAATAGGCCTCTTCCATGGCCGTGATCAGGCCATCAGCCGGTGTGTCGGATACAAAGTGTATCGCCAATTTCCGGCAAAGATGCTGGGCCGTTGCAGGGTGATTTGCAAGACCGCGCAACGCCTCATGCACGTGATCCAACGTAGCCGGGTCACCGCCATATTCCTGGCCCAGTATGACTTCAGGACCCGGCTCTGCCAGTCTGGGACGAAAGCTTGCCCTGCCCTTGCGATCCGCTGTGACGCCGGTCAGAAGGGTGGCCAGCTGGCGCACATCGTCCTGTGTGTAGGGGCCGCCGACACCCAAGGTGTGGAGCTCAAGAATTTCGCGTCCGAGGTTTTCATTGAGCCCACGGGTCTGATCGGTCGTGGCAGCAAAAGCGCTGTTGGGGCCGAAAGACCTGTCCTGGTCGAGATAGGTTACCATCAAAGGATGTGTCACCGCCGAGATCAGCAAATCTTCGAAGTGTCCGGCTATCAAAGGCCGGATTGCGCTTTCGACGTAGGGTGACACGGCAGAGCGCAGGGCGGCAGCCTTGCCGGCAGTGGTGAAATGATCGGCCCAAAAGCCGGTCAGCCTCTCCCTGAAGGGGTGTTCTGACCAGGTTCGACGCATCAAAACATTTCCAAACCAGCCAAGTGCGTCATTGGCGGTTTCCCGGCGTCTGCGTTTGCGGGCGTCCAGAGCATCTTTGGCCTTGGGCGTTCCTCGGGCGCGCGAAAACTCGGCCGACAGTTTGGCGAATTCCGAGATCCGGATCAGATAGGTTTCGTAGCGCTCTATTGGAAAGTCGGTCGCAGCCTGATCCGGCGCGGTCAATGACGCCAGCATGTCCGACAGCGTTACAGGCGGCGGGATCTCGGGCGAGAGGCCGCATCCAAATCGCATATCGGCAAGGGCGGGGTCGAACACTGGCAGTGCTTTCTGATCTGAAACTGCGGGAAAGCATAGCAAAGGCGACACAAGGTTTCACCCCGGTCGCCTGTTATTCCTTGTTGCGATCGGTCAATTCCCGCCGATCACACGTCATCCTTGCGCAAACTTAAATCACCTGCTCCGGTTATTGGCATCACTCTTGCGGGATGATGCGCAGAGACAGATCCATCAGTTGGTCGCTGGTGGGCTCGGATGGTGCGGCCATCATCAGATCTTCGGCGCGCTGGTTCATCGGGAACATGATCACCTCGCGGATGTTCTGTTCCTCGGCCAGCAGCATGACGATCCGGTCGATGCCCGCCGCGCAGCCACCGTGCGGCGGGGCGCCGTAGTGGAACGCGTTGAACAGCGCGCCAAAGCGGTTCTTCACCTCGTCCGCGCCATAGCCGGCCAGCTCAAACGCTTTCAGCATCACTTCGGGTTTGTGGTTTCGGATCGCGCCGGACACCAATTCATAGCCGTTGCATGCCAGATCATATTGATACCCGCGCACATCCAGAGGATTGCCATTCAGCGCGTCCATTCCGCCTTGGGGCATCGAAAAAGGATTGTGTTCAAAGTCGATCGCACCGGTGTCTTCGTCCTGTTCGTAGATTGGGAAATCTACGATCCAGGCAAAGGCAAAGCGGTTTTCGTCAATCAGCTTAAGTTCCCGCCCGATTTCTGCGCGGGCCCGGCCTGCGACCGGTTCAAAGACCTTGGGCTTGCCACCCAGGAAAAATGCTGCGTCACCGACGCCCAGACCCAGCTGCTGGCGGATCGCCTCTGTCCGCTCTGGTCCGATGTTCTTGGCCAGTGGGCCGGCCGCTTCCATGCCGCCAGCGACCTCGCCGGATTTCAACTTGGCCTGAGCCTCCTTGACGGTGAGTCCCAGTTCCTGTGCAACGGCATCGGCTGTTTTCTCGCGCCAGAAGATATAGCCCATACCGGGAAGGCCTTCTTTCTGGGCCCAGCTGTTCATGCGATCACAGAATTTGCGCCCGCCGCCACCCGGTGCCGGGATGGCGCGGATCTGGGTGCCGTCCTGTTCCAAGAGCTTGGCAAAGATCGCAAAGCCCGAACCGGCGAAGTGTTCGCTGACGATCTGCATCTTGATCGGGTTGCGCAGGTCGGGCTTGTCGGTGCCATACCACAGCGCCGCGTCCTTGTAGGAAATCTGCGGCCATTCTTCGGGCTTATCGACCGATTTGCCGCCGCCGAATTCCTCGAACACACCCGCGATCACCGGGCTGATGGTGTCAAAGACATCCTGCTGCTCGACAAAGGACATCTCCATGTCGAGCTGGTAGAAATCGGTGGGCGAGCGGTCGGCGCGCGGGTCTTCGTCGCGGAAACAGGGCGCGATCTGGAAATACTTGTCAAAGCCCGAGACCATGATCAGCTGCTTGAACTGCTGCGGGGCCTGCGGCAGGGCGTAGAATTTGCCCGGATGCAGACGCGAAGGCACCAGGAAGTCGCGCGCGCCTTCGGGCGACGACGCGGTGATGATCGGCGTCTGATACTCGCGGAAGTTCAGATCCCACATGCGCTTTCGGATGCTCGAGACCACGTCAGAGCGCAGGGTCATGTTCGTCTGCATCGCCTCGCGGCGCAGATCAAGATAGCGATAGCGCAGGCGGGTTTCTTCTGGGTATTCCTGATCGCCAAAGACGATCAGCGGCAACTCTTCGGCCGATCCCAGAACTTCGATGTCGCGGATAAAGACTTCAATCTCGCCGGTCGGCAGCTTGGGATTTACCAGGCTTTCGTCGCGGGCCTTCACGTTGCCATCGATGCGGATGCACCATTCGCTGCGCACCTTCTCGACCTCGTTGAAAACGGGGCTGTCGGGGTCACACAGGACCTGCGTCATTCCGTAGTGGTCGCGCAGGTCGATGAACAGGACGCCGCCGTGATCTCGGATCCGGTGCACCCAGCCCGACAGGCGGACGGTTTCGCCTTCGTTCGATTTGGTAAGCTCGGCGCAGGTGTGGCTGCGGTATGCGTGCATGGGATGGACCTTCGGCAAAGTGCGGATTTTCTGGGCCGATACACCTGTGATGGCGGCGGAAGTCAAGCGCAACACCCGCATTGCAGTGCCAGAAGTCTTGCGATTTGTCGCAGGCAACGTACAGTTTTGGTCGAATTGCAGGAAAACGACGTTGAAACAAGGTGGGGCGGAGCGATGTGGAATCGTGTTCTTCACAGAGTATTGACGCGGTTGATCCGCAAAGGACAGCTGACTGTCGAAATGGCGGACGGTACTCAGACCGTGTATGAGGGCACGCCGGGGCACAGCGGATTTGTACGTATCGTGGACACCACAGCCCTGCGCGCGCTGTGCCTGAACCCAACCCTTGCACTGGGCGAGTGCTACATGGACGGCGCGCTTGAGATCCCGGAAGATCAGCTGTTGCAGACCCTGAGCTTGCTGGTGGAAAATATGAACCTGGGCGACATGCCCGTCTGGTATTCTGCGATGATGGGGCTGCGTACGGGCCTGCGCCGGTTCATGCAGCGCAACACGCCCGAAATTTCTCGGCGCAATGTTGCCCACCATTATGACATATCAGACGATCTTTATGCGTTGTTCCTTGATCAGGACATGCAATACAGCTGCGGGTATTTCACCGATCCCCAAGTGTCGCTCGAAAACGCACAAATCGCCAAGAAACGGCACATTGCCGAAAAGCTGTTGCTCCAGCCGGGAATGAAGGTGCTGGATATCGGCTGTGGCTGGGGTGGTCTGTCGATCACGCTGGCCAAAGAGTATGACGCGCGGGTCACTGGGGTGACGTTGTCGCAAAACCAGCTTGCGACGGCACAGGCGCGGGTCGCGGCCGAGGGACTGACGGACCGAATCGACCTGCGTTTGCAGGACTATCGCCTTTTGAACGAAACCTATGACCGGATCGTGAGTGTCGGCATGCTGGAACATGTCGGATTCCCGCAGCTGAACATGTATTTTCGAAAGGTGGCCGAGCTGCTTTCAGAAGATGGTGTCGCCCTGATTCATTCCATCACCAAGGCCGGGCCGCCGGCTGAAAACAATGCGTGGATCAACAAGTATATTTTCCCTGGCAGCTACGCCCCGGCGGGCTCTGAGGTTCATGCCGCCATTGACAGGAACGGCCTGGTCGTTGCGGATGTGGAAAGTTGGCGCCTTCACTATTCCTATACATTGCGCGAATGGCACCGCAGATTTCAGGCGCAGGCCCAGACCATCATCGCGCAATATGACGATCGGTTTTACCGCATGTTCACCTTCTATCTGGTCTCGATGCAGGCTTCGTTCATGTATGGCAGGATGATGGTGCAGCAATTTCAGATTTCAAAAGGTTTGGGTCAGGTAAATGTCACCCGCGACTACTTGTATCGCTCGGCTCCATCGTAATCTGGCTTGGTCCAGGCCGTCACCCTTGAAACATCGATGGTATCTTTGCGTTCGACCCACTGTTGAATGCGCAAAACAAGCCGTAGCTTGTGTGTGTATCGCGAAGGACTGGCCCTTATTTGCATGCTGCAGCCCCGCCGAACCTAATTCTTAGTATCGATATCGCATCACTGCGCTTGTTGCCTTCTTGAGTTGCAATACAAAGGTAGTGCGTCGCGCGACGTTTATCAGAATACTCGAGCAGCCTAGCCAACTCATAGGCCGCACTGGGATGTTTTGCCTGGTATGCCATTTCGAAATAGCGCCTTGCCTGTCGTTCGCTCTTAGGAACGAAATTTCCAAGCTTGTAGAGATGGCCCAAATCAAACATGGCCTCGACCGATCCCGCGTTGGCGGCGCGCGTGTAAAATTCCACTGCTTTTTCCCGATCCCTTTCCACACCCCGTCCCGAGCGGAAGGCGAGTGCTCGTTTGTAGAGCTCCTCGGCCGATTGCGGCACGTCGATGGGTTCTTGAACGGCAACCGGTTCAGCCTTGGCCTTACAGTTCAATTGCATGAACGAGTGGGTCATTGGCTTGAAGGCGTGGTTCGGGCAGGCCTGAACGAAATTGCCAAAGTCGCTGCAGCTTTGGGTTTGGTTGGCCCTTTGCAGCAAAGCATCACAGCGTGAGCGCACTGCCACAGGCTGTACCGAACAGGGACCGCCCAAGCAGATTTGCGTATCCAGGACCTGATCACAGATCGCAGGGAACTGTTGGTGGCCCCGAAAGCTCGCAGCAGATTGCGCGGTTTTCTGGCGCGCATCCAAAACCGCATCGCGTAGGTTTACACCTGCTCTTGGCAGGCATCAATTATTGCGACGACCCGTGAAGTGCCTGCGTGCTCCAATGCGTCGAGAATGCTGTCCTGTCCGTCACGCCAGGCCAAGGTTGCGCGACACACTGGTCATTCCAAGATCCGTCCGACCAGCCGTGACCGGAGTAGACAAAGGCGACCTCGTCCCCAGGTCCTATGGTCGCCAAAAAAGCATCAAATCGGTCAGCCAAGCTGTCCAGGTCTTGATCCTGAACCTGAGACACCGCGTAACCCATCTGCCTGAACGCCAATGCATAAGCGTCGGCATCCTGATGCGTGTTGGCCAAATCCCACAAGGGGTCATAAGCGGCGTTGCAGACGATGAGCGCATGTTGTCTCGCCAGTAGCATGTCCGGGGCCACGCACATCCAGAGAAACAAAACCAGCCTTTTCTTATTGCAGACCCTCATTGTCTCAACGCAGCAGGTGTTGACAAAAGGTAGCCTGACTCCGGCCATTTGTTTACCTTGCGATCGATAGGTCGAATATTTGGGGTCTGCCAAGTGCGATGCTCCGGACGCATCGTGACTTGCGCCCGTTTGATGCGTGAGTATAACGCACGACAATTTGGGCGCTGACCGAGTCAGACACCCTTGCCTCTTGCTGTGCTGTTCGAAAGGTTCCGCCATGCCCAAACGTACCGATATCTCCTCCATCATGATCATCGGCGCGGGTCCCATCGTGATCGGCCAGGCCTGCGAGTTCGACTATTCCGGCGCACAGGCCTGCAAGGCGCTGCGCGAAGAGGGATACCGGGTCATTCTGGTGAACTCGAACCCTGCGACGATCATGACCGACCCGGAACTTGCGGACGCGACCTATATCGAACCGATCACCCCCGAAGTTGTGGCCAAGATCATCGAGAAAGAGCGCCCCGACGCCTTGCTGCCCACCATGGGAGGGCAGACCGGTTTGAACACCTCGCTCGCGCTCGAAGAGATGGGTGTGCTGGACACGTTCGGCGTTGAAATGATTGGCGCCAAGCGCGATGCCATTGAAATGGCTGAAGATCGCAAGCTCTTCCGCGAGGCGATGGACCGTCTGAACATCGAAAATCCGCGCGCTGCAATTGTCACCGCGCCCACCGGCGAAGACGGCAAAAAAGATCTGGGTGCCGGTGTGGCCATCGCGCTAGAGACATTGGACGAAATCGGCCTGCCCGCGATCATCCGCCCGGCCTTTACACTGGGCGGCACCGGCGGCGGCGTGGCCTATAACCGCGATGACTACGAAGCGATCTGCCGCTCGGGTATGGATGCCTCGCCCGTGGGTCAGATCCTTGTCGATGAGTCTCTGCTGGGATGGAAAGAATACGAGATGGAGGTTGTGCGCGACAAGGCGGACAACGCGATCATCGTCTGCGCCATCGAAAATGTTGATCCCATGGGGGTGCATACAGGTGATTCGATCACGGTCGCCCCGGCGCTGACGCTGACGGATAAAGAATATCAGATCATGCGAAACCACTCGATCAACGTGTTGCGTGAGATCGGCGTTGAAACTGGCGGTTCCAATGTCCAGTGGGCTGTCAACCCGGTTGACGGACGTATGGTGGTGATTGAAATGAACCCGCGTGTGTCGCGGTCGTCGGCGCTGGCCTCCAAGGCGACGGGCTTTCCCATCGCCAAGATCGCGGCAAAGCTGGCTATCGGGTACACGCTGGACGAGTTGGACAACGATATCACCAAGGTGACCCCTGCCTCTTTTGAGCCGACCATCGATTACGTCGTCACCAAGATCCCCAAGTTTGCTTTTGAAAAATTCCCTGGTTCGGAACCTCATTTGACGACAGCAATGAAGTCTGTCGGCGAGACGATGTCGATCGGCCGCACGATCCATGAGTCCATGCAAAAAGCTTTGGCCTCGATGGAGCAGGGCTTGACAGGCTTTGATGAGGTCGAGATCGAAGGCGCGCCGGAAAAATCCGCGGTCATCAAGGCGATCAGCGCCCAGACTCCTGATCGCCTGCGCACCATTGCTCAGGCGATGCGTCATGGTCTGACAGATGATGACATTCAGGCGGCGACAGCTTTCGATCCGTGGTTCCTTGCTCGCATCCGCGAAATTGTCGAGGCCGAGGACCTGGTGCGCAAGGCCGGCCTGCCCGTCACCGAAACGGGCCTTCGCGAGCTCAAGATGTTGGGCTTCACTGACGCCCGTCTTGCCAAGCTGACCGGTCGAACAGAGGACAACATCCGTCGCGCCCGTCACAATCTGGGCGTCACCGCTGTGTTTAAGCGCATCGATACCTGCGCCGCCGAGTTCGAGGCGCAAACCCCCTACATGTACTCGACCTATGAAGAGCCCATGATGAGCGAGGTCGAATGCGAAAGCCGTCCGACCGACAAGAAAAAGGTTGTCATTCTGGGGGGAGGGCCGAACCGGATCGGCCAGGGAATCGAGTTCGATTACTGCTGCTGCCACGCCTGCTTTGCGCTGACAGAGGCGGGTTATGAAACGATCATGATCAACTGCAACCCAGAAACAGTGTCCACTGACTATGACACCTCGGACCGCCTGTACTTCGAGCCGTTGACGTTTGAACATGTGATGGAGATCCTGAGGGTCGAGCAGGAAAATGGCACTTTGCACGGCTTGATTGTGCAGTTCGGTGGTCAGACGCCGCTGAAACTGGCAAATTCGCTAGAAGCTGCCGGAATCCCGATCCTGGGCACTTCACCCGATGCCATTGACCTGGCCGAAGACCGCGAACGCTTTCAGGCGCTGGTGAATGACCTGGGCCTGAAACAGCCCAAGAACGGCATCGCCTCGACCGACGCCCAGGCGCTGGACATCGCGGCTCAGATCGGCTTTCCGCTGGTCATCCGCCCCTCCTACGTGCTGGGCGGCCGCGCGATGGAGATCGTGCGCGATCAGGCGCAGCTGGAACGCTATATCTCCGAGGCCGTTGTGGTCTCGGGCGACAGCCCGGTACTGCTCGACAGCTACCTGTCGGGCGCGGTGGAACTGGACGTCGACGCGCTGTCGGACGGCACCGCCGTGCACGTCACCGGCATCATGCAGCACATCGAAGAGGCGGGCGTGCACTCGGGCGACAGCGCCTGCTCGCTGCCCCCCTACTCGCTGGACAAGGCCACCCTGGCCGAGGTCAACCGCCAGACCGAGGCGCTGGCGCTTGCGCTGAACGTGCGCGGCCTGATGAACGTGCAATTCGCGATCAAGGATGGTGAGATCTACCTGATTGAGGTCAACCCGCGGGCCTCCCGCACCGTGCCCTTTGTGGCTAAGGCCACAGACAGTGCCATCGCCTCGATCGCCGCCCGCATCATGGCCGGAGAACCGCTCTCCAATTTCCCTCAGCGTCCGTCCTATCCGGCCGAAGCAGGGTACGGCACCACTTTGCCTCTGGCCGATCCGATGACACTGGCGGATCCGAATATGCCCTGGTTCTCGGTCAAAGAGGCCGTGCTGCCGTTTGCCCGCTTCCCCGGCGTCGATACCATTCTGGGCCCCGAGATGCGCTCGACCGGCGAGGTCATGGGCTGGGACCGCAGCTTCCCCCGGGCTTTCCTGAAGGCGCAGATGGGCGCAGGTACCGCGCTGCCGGAAAGCGGTGCAGTCTTCTTTTCGATCAAGGATGATGACAAGACGCCGCAATTGGCGGAAACAGCGCAGGTGCTGGATGATCTCGGGTTCTCGATCGTCGCCACCGGCGGTACGGCGGATTTCCTTGAGGCGAACGGCCTGACCTGCGAGCGGGTCAAAAAGGTCTATGAGGGACGCCCGAACATCGTCGATGTGATGAAAGATGGCGGCATCCAGTTGGTGATGAACACCACCGAAGGCGCCGCGGCGGTCGATGACTCGCGCGAAATCCGTTCGGTCGCCTTGTACGACAAGATCCCCTACTTCACGACGGCAGCAGGCGCTCATGCGGCGGCGCTGGCGATGAAAGAGCGCGGGGAAGGGGAGATTGTGGTGAAGGCCTTGCAGGGATAGATCAAAAACTTCT
Source organism: Paracoccaceae bacterium (assembly GCA_022448925.1). Taxonomy (GTDB): domain Bacteria; phylum Pseudomonadota; class Alphaproteobacteria; order Rhodobacterales; family Rhodobacteraceae; genus JAKVCP01. The sequence goes on along the minus strand of JAKVCP010000080.1, from coordinate 46 downwards.
GAAAAACTAGGAACTTGGAATTTTTAGCGCGAAATACTATTTTTGT
>JAKVCP010000008.1 GCA_022448925.1 Paracoccaceae bacterium | reverse complement strand
TGAACAAGTAGTTCTGTTCGGCTACTCAGGCTTTGATGATCACTTAAACCTTCAAATTAGGCGACTAGCCGACGGCAAGCTAAAGCGAATAATTGAACGTACTTCTCCGAATAAGTCAGAACAAAACAGAGTTGCGTTTTGGGAGGAAAAGCTTGGTGAAAATATCGAGGTAATATTGCTGAAAAATGTGCTTTCGTTTACTGGATGGGAGTCCCCAGATTAAGCCAGTGATATTTGCAAAACCTGCTCTTCGATCACTGCGAGCATACGTAGCTTTGGGCTCAAAACGGTCAATCGCTGCGTCGAATACGCATGTCCGGTTCTGGTCAGATGTGATCTCTGCGCTAATGCCTCATTGTATCCGGCGCATAGTTCCAAAAACCTGGATAGAATTCATCAGTGCAAGGCGGATTTATGCGCAAACATCATGCGACATTTGGGGCGTAAATCGTAGGTTTTGCCATTTCAAATCAAAGACGCTCATGCAGCTTTATGCGCACCCATAAAATTTTGCAGATACCACTCAGAGGAGCCATTAATCGGAGGTGCGGCGCGCCGTTTCAATGGCTTTGGGTAGGGCTTCGGCAAGGGCTGCCATGTCTTCGGGGCGACCGGCGCTTATGCGAATGCACCGGTCCTGTGGGGCGACAAATGGCATCCGGACGAAAATGCCCTCGGCCACCAGAGCGGCGAGTACGCTGCGGGCAAAATCCCCGTCGGCGCCACAATCGACAGCGACAAAATTGGTCGCAGAGGGCAGGGCGGCCAGCCCATTGTCCGCGGCGATCTGCGCAATTCTTGCTTTGCCCTCGGCCACTTTGGTCTGCACCTCCCGTAGATAGACCTGATCCTGTAAAGCGGCCAAGGCGCCGGCCTGGGCCGCGCGGTTCATGCCGAAATGATTGCGGATCTTGTCAAAGGCCTGGACAAGCGCTGCAGCGCCAATGCCATAGCCGACGCGTGCACCCGCCATGCCGTACCCTTTTGAAAACGTCCTGAAGCGGATGACCCGCGGATCGGCCGGATCAATGTCTGGCGCCGTCCCATCCGGTGCGAATTCAATATAGGCCTCATCCAGGACAAGAAGGGTGCCGTCAGGCACGGACTGAACTGCGCGCTCTACGGCTTCGGCCCCGTGCCAGGTGCCCATCGGGTTGTCTGGGTTCGCAAGGTACACCAATTTGGCGCCTACGTCGCTTGCTTTGGCAAGCAGAGCCTCGGGATCCTCATGGTCCCCGGTGTAGGGCACTTTGTGCAGGACGCCGCCGTAGCCCGCGACGTGGTAATTGAAGGTCGGATAGGCGCCATCAGAGGTGACAACCGCATCTCCGGGTTCCACCAACAGCCGTGTCAGATATCCAAGCAGCCCGTCGATGCCTTCGCCAATGATGATATGTTCCGCCGCGACCCCGTGATGCGTTGCAAGTGCCGTGCGCAGATCATGGTTGGTTGGGTCGGCATACATCCACAAATCACCTGCCGCCTGCTGCATCGCCGCAATCGCACGAGGCGAGGGACCAAAGACCAGCTCGTTTGCGCCCAATCGCGCATCAAATCCAGCGCCGCGGGCGCGCTCTTGCACTTCTGGCCCGACAAACGGGACGGTTGAAGGAAGCGCATCGATGAGGGCAGGGTAACGAGGTCCGGTCATGTGGGTCACTATGCGCAATCTGTGGCGCAGGGCAACGACTTATCAGCTCCGGGTGCGCGCCATGAACACTGTGCAGGTGCCCGATGCTCCCTCTGTTGGCAATCGCCCGCGTTTTCAGGAACGGGTCTTGGCAGTCGGTCACAGACGCGCGCGGCCTTGTGCGCATCTGCGCCAAAAACATGTTGTGATGGCGCCTGCTGTGCGTGTTGGCTGTGTCCGGCACATCGATCTGGCGGACGACGTGGCCATAGGGTGCGATACTGACGGCTTTTTTGACGACGCGCCATGCGGGCCAAGCGCGGAATGCTGCCATGGGGACGGTGCATGCTTGACCCCGGTCGCGCAAAGCGCCACTTTCCGCGCGAGCAGCGTTCAAGAAGAAGCCGATGGCCCAGACACCTCCTCCCTTTGCCCGCTTCGAGTGGATGATCGCCTGGCGATACCTGCGCGCCAAACGCGCAGAGGGCGGGGTCAGTGTCATGACCTGGATCAGCCTGATCGGGATTACGCTGGCCGTTTTTGCCCTGATTGCCACCTTGGCTGTACGATCGGGTTTCAGGACAGAGTTCGTCGACACGATCCTGGGCGCGAACGCTCATGCCACAATCTACAGCAGCGCTCGTGTCAATGATGCTGGCCAGATTGTCCGGACCATTCCAAACTATGATACAGTGGCGCAGCGCTTGCGTGACGTGGCGGGGGTGACGCGCGTTGCCCCGCTGATCAAGGGCCAGATCATGGCCACCCATCGAAGCCGCACTGCGGGTGTCGAAGTCTTTGGCATTTCGGCTGATAACCTGGTGACAATCCCACGCGTGGCCGATCCCCTGGATTTCAGTGGGGATATCACCCGGTTCGATGCGGGGATCGCGATCGGATCGGGTGTCGCACGGGAACTGGGGGTGGGCATTGGTGACAAGGTCCGGCTTATCTCTCCGAATGGCGTCAAGACGGCCTTTGGGACCAGTCCTCGGGTCAAAGCCTATGAAGTGACATATATCTTCACCGCCGGGCGCTATGACATAGACCGGACCCGGATCTACATGCCCTTTGTCGAGGCGCAGCTGTATTTCAACCGTGAGGGTGTTGCGGACGAGTTTGAGGTCATGGTCAAAGATCCCGACGCTGTTGAGGCCCTGACCCTGCCGCTGCAGCGCGCTGCATTCGACACGGCGCTCATCTGGACCTGGCGCGATGCCTCAGGCGGGTTCCTGCGCGCGCTGGAAGTCGAAGACAACGTCATGTTCGTCATCCTGTCAATTCTGGTGCTTATTGCTGCAATGAACATCGTGTCGGGCTTGATCATGCTGGTCAAGAACAAGGGGCGTGACATCGGCATTCTGCGCACGATGGGGCTTACCGAGGGTTCTGTGTTAAGGGTGTTTTTCATATGTGGGGCCTCGACGGGATTGATCGGTACCCTTGCGGGTGTGGTGCTGGGATGCCTGTTCGCCACTTACATTGATCCGATTTTTTCGTTCGTGAACTACCTTGCGGGTGGGGGCGTCTGGGACCCGGCGGTACGCGGCATATATCACCTGCCTGCCCAATTGCGGTTGCAGGACGTTGTCAGCGCGGTGTCGCTTTCGTTGGTCCTAAGCTTTGTCGTGACGCTCTTTCCGGCCCGTCGGGCCGCGCGGATGAACCCGGTCGAGGCCTTGCGATATGAATGAGTCTGTCCTGCAGCTGCGGGGGCTTGCCAAGTCCTACAACACTGGTACCTCGGCTGAGGTGGAGATCTTGCGCGGGGTTGATCTGACCGTAGAGGAGGGCGAGGTCGTGGCACTTGTCGCGCCTTCGGGGGCCGGAAAGTCGACTTTGCTGCACATCGCTGGCTTGCTTGATATGCCCAGCGCCGGGCAGGTGCATATCGGTGGAATTGACATGACAGGCCAATCCGATCGGCGCCGCACGCTGATGCGACGCCAAGACATTGGCTTTGTTTATCAGTTTCACCACCTGCTTCCTGAATTCACCGCGCTTGAAAATGTCACACTGCCACAATTGGCCAATGGCGTTGGGGCACAGGCCGCTCAAACCCAGGCACGGCAGTTGTTGGAAACGGTTGGTCTTGCACATCGTGTCCACCACCGTCCCGCCGCACTCTCAGGGGGTGAGCAGCAGCGCGTCGCGTTTTGCCGGGCCATGGCAAACGGGCCACGATTGCTGCTTGCCGATGAACCGACCGGCAACCTCGATCCTGAGACCTCGGATCAGGTGTTCGGCACCTTGTTGCGGTTGGCGCGGCAGACAGGCCTTTCGGCTGTGATCGCGACACACAACCTTGATCTTGCAGAACGCATGGACAGGCAGGTGCGTCTTGAGGCTGGTCGCTTGGAAGCCGCCTAGATCTGGCGGCGAGGTCGACGCAGGTGTGGATCATCTTGTACCGGCGGTGTCCGACCTGGGGCGTAGCCCTGGCTAAAGGGACTGTTGTGTCGTCCAGACCCCCAAAGCCATCAATGCGATGCCCGCGGTCCTGGTCAGCGTCAATGGGCTGACCTGGGCGCCGAACAGGCCAAAGTGATCGATCACAGCGGCGCTGATCAGTTGCCCCAAAAGCACAAAGAAAATGGCGTTTCCCACACCGAACCTTGGGGCGACGTAGGTGATTGACAATACGTAGAAAGCGACAAGGCCTCCGGCTAGAAACAAGTGTTTGGGTGCCTGTGAAAGGCCGCTAAGGCCCTTTGCGCCGCTGATGAAAAAAACCACGGTTGCCGTGGTCAGGGCGACAGCGAACAGCACAATACTGGCCGCGTAGGCTGATCCAAGCCGAACCCCCAGCGCGGCATTCAAGGCCGCCAGGATTGGAATGCCAATGCCTGCAACAAGCATCGTAACAGCGTAGACGGGCATGAACAGCGTCTCCAAGCATGATCTGCGTGTTCAAACACTACCGTGTTTCTTAGCGAACACCAGATCGGATACGGCCTTTCCCGATAAGGCGGGGCCGGCGGTCGCCCAGTGGCTGTGGACGCCCATGCAGCGAAACTTTGAGCCGTTTGGGCCGGTTCGGACGGCCCAAGTGTCTTGCGCTGAGTACGATGCCCGGCCTGCACGGGCCTTGGGTTGGTTGCATTCGGCTTGAAATCCCGATCCCGCCTGGTCCATCCTGACAGGGTGAACTGCCCGTGTGTGCTTTTTGTCTGGGGGCGCAGCTGTCTTGCTTCCGGTCTTTGTGCAGGTCAGGGCAAGACTGCCGGTCCCAGAGCCGCGGGCGGTGCTGAACCTGTTTCCCTTAGCCATCGGATGCCCGCCTTGGGCTCTGTGCCGGAGAAAAGAATGACCTTTCGTATATTTACCGCGTTTATTGGACTTGTCGCACTGGCTGCTTGCCAGGTCTCAGAGATGCCGCAAGCGCAGGACGGCCGCAGCCTGTATCAGGCAAATTGCGCTGTTTGCCATGGTGCAGGCGGCAGGGGCGATGGCCCCATGGCGCGAGCGATGGCCAAACCACCCAAAGATCTGACCCTGATCGCTGTCAGGCACGACAACAGTTTTCCAAGGGCAAAGATCATGTCGATCATAGACGGCTATGCGCGCTCTGACATGGACGGTCCGGGCATGCCTGAATTCGGCGTGATGCTTGAGGGCGACGAAGTGCCTTTTGACAGTGGGGACGGGCGGCAAACTCCGACACCGCGCAAGCTGGTGGCATTGCTTGAATACATCGAGTCAATACAGGCGACCCGTTAATCGGCGTGCAGCAGTTTTCCGGGGTTCATGATGCCCTTGGGGTCCAGCAGGGATTTGACGCTTTGCATCATGGCATATTCGACCGGGGGCTTTTGCGCACGCATCCGGTCCACGAACTCGGACCCGACGCCATGCTCGGCCACGATAGAGCCCCCCATCGACCAGATCAACTGGTCGACCTTTGGCAACAGCGTCTCGCCCAGCGTCTGATACTCGGGGCCCGGTGGCAACTCGGGGAACATGTCCAGATGGATGTTTCCATCGCCGACATGGCCTGAAATGCACAGGGCCGCATGTGTGGTGAGCGCGTCCGAGAGCGTCTCTATCTGTGCGATGAATTCGGACATGCGGCTGATTGGAACGGATACATCCCATTTGAAAGAGGGATGAGTGAAGTATTGATGCGGAATCATCTGCTCTCGCAACTCCCAGAGGTTGCGCTCTTGCAGGCTGGATTGGGCGATAACCGCGTCTTGGATCAGGCCCCGGTCGATGGCTTTCTCCATCAGTTGTGTCAGCCTGTCTGACACGCTGGACTGGTCTGAGAAACGCACCAGCAGATAATAGCGCGCCCGGGTCTGCATAGGATGACGCAGATCTGGATAACGCTCGAGCGCCTTGTCAATCAACAGTCCCGACATCAACTCAAAGGCCGTCAACCGATCGCCCCCGATGTCGCGCGCCAGTTCCAGCAGCTCCATGAGTCCGGACATCCGCGTCGGCACGGCCATCGCTGATTGAGAGATCGGTTGTGCGGGATGCAACTTGAAGACAGCCTTTGTGACAATGCCCAATGTGCCTTCTGAGCCGATGAAAAGCTGTTTCAGATCATAGCCGGAGTTGTCCTTGCGCAGGGCGCGCAGCCCATCCCAAATCCGTCCATCCGGCAGCACCACCTCAAGTCCCAAGACTTGATCCCGGGTCGTGCCGTACCGAATGACGTTCAATCCGCCACCGTTGGTCGCGATGGCGCCGCCGATGGTCGCTGAGCCGCGCGCGCCCCAATCGGGAGCAAAGCACCGGTTGACGTCGGCGGCAGCCTCTTGCGCGACCTGCAACAAGCACCCTGCCTCGGCGGTCAACGTGTAGCAGGCCGCGTCCACCTCGGACACGCGGTTCATCCGTTTCAATGACAGCACGATTGAGGGCGGGGCCTGTTCTGGCACGGCCATGCGGCAGACATTTGTGTTGCCACCCTGTGGTATGACGCAGACATCATGTGCATGACACAGTGCCAGCACGTCGGCGACCTGTGCACTGCTGGCCGGGCAGGCAACGGCAAGCGCGGGCCCTTTCGGTCCTTTGAGATCGCGCAGGTAGGGTAAGATGTCTTCCCCCCTGAGCACCCATTTCTCACCAAGCTTGCTGCAAAGCTCATCCAGAAACGCCATCTGTGTCACCTCTCTCATCAAAGAGATGACCTGGAAAACAGATGGTGTGCAAGTTTTGTGTCCGGCCCTCTTGGGCCACAAGACGCTCTTGGGGGAGAGCCCGGATCCTGATGGTCGCGGCTTGCAGATCCCGGGTGGTGGCCAGATCCAGCCAAGGGTCGGGTCAACAGCCTGCCTGATAGACCGCCAGATGGCTTTGCATGCTGTGATCGCCGCCATGCCCGAGCGGCATTTCAGGCGCGCGTCGTCTCAAACTGGGGCGATCCGCACCGACGACTGTTGGTGCCTGGGTGGCCGCTCTGCTGACAGGTCGCCGCTGCGGACAAGACGCGGTTTGCCTCAGGACCGCGTTTGTGCAAGGCGCATGTCTGCATCAAGGGCCTTTCAACCTGTTAGGCCCCGGTCCGAGAACGGGCCGTTTCGCCCAGAGTGTCAATCGAGAAGCGCCGGGACAGTGGCAAGCAGGCAGCCCCCAGGGCGCGTGCGTCGGCACCAACCGATCCCGGCAGAACTGTCGGTGCCGTTATGCCGGACTGGTCGAAACAGTTCAATTCGGTCTGCGTGGATCTGGTCAACCGTTCGCGCAACCAGCCGGGCATCCAGCCGTCAATGATGACATGGCTCAGATCAACGGCACTGGTCGCGGACATGATGGCAAATGCGATCCCCTGTGCGGCGCCCTTGATCCATGTCTCGAGGGATTCATCATCCACAGCCCATGCTTCGGGGGCGTGCCAAAGCCAGGCAGTTTCAAGCCCTTTGGCGTCATGCATGTCTTCCAGAAGCCTGAGAGAGGCGACATCGATCAGCTGGCCAATTCCTCCGCCCACAGGAACAGGCATGGACCCGAGCGCACCAGCATTGCCAGAGGGGCCGGTGAAAACCCGATTGTTCAGAACAAGGCCTCCGCCGATGAAGTATCCCACGTAGAAATACAAAAAATCGGGCAAAAACTTGTGGTCGCCCAACAAAAGCTCGGCGCCGCAAGCGGAGGTTGCATCGTTTTGTAGAAAGACCGGCAGGCTAATATGGTCTTCGAGAGCGGCGCGGATATCGAGGTCTCGCCACTGGGCCATTTCGTCTTCTGGAACGCCGAGCTCTGTAGCCCAATCCCATAGCCTGTAGGGCATTGCGATGCCGGCTCCATAGATTCGTTTGCGCTGTGCTGCGGTCAGTTGGGCACGCAATTGGTCATAGGCGTCGACTGCAAATTTCAGCGTCGCTGCCGCAGTCGTATAACGATATGTGACCTGTGCACGGGATTGTACCTTCCCATGAAAGTCGATGAGGATCAGGTCGGTGCTGCGTCGGCCAATTTTTAGACCAAAAAAATAGGCCCCATCCGCAGCCAGGCGCATGGGGACTGACGGCTGACCGACCTTCCCCCTGACGGGATCTCCGCGAGTCAGCAGGCCATCGTTTTCCAAAGCTCGCATGATGACCGAGACTGTTTGCGCTGACAGTCCCGTCGTGCGAGCGATTTCTGCCTTGGGCATGGCGCCTTCTCGGCGAACCAACGACAAAACCAGCCGTTCGTTGTGCGCACGCATCCCGGCTGCATTGGTTCCGCGATTTTCACGCAGCGGCGGTGTCGTCGACCCCATGACAGCTCTCCTCCTTGGGCCACAATGCGATTGCGGGGAAGACCTGTCAATAAGTAAATCACTGTGATTTATTTATTGACAGGTTGCCGGTTTAGTTGGATGATCCAAAGCGTGGCGGCGCCGCCTGCGTGTGTGCCGCCTGTGTTGGAACTCCAACAAAACAGCATCTGGGAGGACGCATCTTGAAACTTACTCATTTTCTGAGCGCATCGGTTGTGGCCATGACCACAATGGCGGGTGGCGCATTCGCAGGCGGGCATGGTGTCAGCGCATGCCTGATTACGAAAACGGATACCAACCCCTTCTTTGTGAAGATGCGCGAAGGCGCGACCGCAAAGGCCGAAGAGCTGGGCATCACCCTGAACAGCTATGCGGGCAAGATTGACGGCGACCATGAAACACAGGTTGCGGCTATTGAAACCTGCATCGCCAATGGCGCCAAAGGCATCTTGTTAACGGCTTCTGACACGTCCTCGATCGTGCCAGCCGTGCAGCAGGCACGAGATGCGGGTTTGCTTGTCATTGCGCTCGACACGCCGCTAGAGCCGATCGATTCGGCCGATGCGACCTTCGCCACCGACAATTTCCTGGCCGGTGAGCTGATCGGCAAATGGGCTGCTGCTGCCCTTGGTGAGGATGCGGCAAACGCCAAAATCGGCATGCTGGACCTTGCCGTCAGCCAGCCCACAGTTGGTGTCTTGCGTGACCAGGGGTTCTTGCAGGGATTTGGCATCGACCTGGGTGATCCGAACAAGTGGGGCGACGAAACGGACCCGCGGATTATCGGCAATGATGTGACAGCCGGTAACGAAGAGGGCGGTCGCCGCGCGATGGAGAACCTCTTGACAAAGGACCCCTTTATCAATGTGGTCTATACAATCAACGAACCTGCAGCCGCCGGCGCGTATGAGGCGTTGAAAGCCATCGGTCGCGAAAACGACGTTCTGATCGTCTCGGTCGACGGGGGCTGCCCGGGCGTGCAGAACGTCAAGGACGGTGTGATCGGCGCAACCTCGCAGCAGTATCCTCTGCTGATGGCATCGCTGGGCATCGAGGCGATTAAAACCTGGGCGGACGAAGGCGTGAAGCCCGAAAACACGCCCGGCAAGGACTTCTTTGACACAGGCGTTGCACTGGTGACCGACCAGCCTGTCGATGGGGTCGATTCGATTGACACGACCGAAGGCACCAACCTCTGCTGGGGCTGATCCTCTGATCGCTTTGTGAATTGGCAGGCCCCGCCGTCACAGCGGGGCCTGCTGGCCTGACCGTGCCCCTTGACTGGATATGGACGCAGTGCATCCTGAAGACCGATGCGTTGCCGGAGGACTTCATGACACAATCCGAAAATTTCGAATCCGCGGCCTCGCGCGATGCTGAGGTGGCCGAGTTCGAAGATCATCACAAAGGACTGCTTGGGACGTTTCACCATGCGCTGCACACAAAGCCCGCACTTGTGCCATTGATTGTGTTGATTGCGGCGATTGGCATTTTCGGTCTGTTGCTCGGATCCAAGTTTTTTTCACCGTTTGCGCTGACCTTGATCCTGCAACAGGTTCAGATTGTCGGCATCGTTGCGGCGGCGCAATCGCTGGTCATCCTGACAGCGGGCATCGACCTTTCGGTGGGGGCCATTGCGGTTATCTCGTCAGTCGTCATGGGGCAGTTCACCTTTCGCTACGGCCTGCCGGTCGAAGTGGCTGTCGCCTGTGGCCTGATTTTTGGCACTGCGATCGGATCGCTGAATGGCTGGTTGGTGGCGGTCATGAAACTGCCCCCATTCATTGTGACATTGGGCATGTGGCAGATCGTGCTGGCGGCTAATTTCCTGTACTCCGCGAACGAGACGATCCGAAGTCAGGACATCGCAGCACAGGCGCCTTTGCTGCAGTTTCTTGGCACCAAGTTCAAGATCGGCGGGGCCGTGTTTACTTTGGGTGTGGTTGTGATGATCCTGCTGGTGCTCGTCCTGGCCTATATCCTGAGGCACACCGCCTGGGGTCGGCATGTCTATGCTGTTGGGGATGATCCCGAAGCGGCAGCGCTTTCGGGTGTGAACGTAAAGCGGACGTTGATTTCAGTCTATGCTTTGGCGGGGTTCATTTGCGCCATCGCTGGCTGGGCGCTCATTGGGCGAATTGGCTCTGTCTCTCCGACCTCTGGTCAGTTGTTGAATATTGAAAGCATCACGGCGGTGGTGATCGGGGGGATTTCGCTGTTTGGCGGTCGCGGCTCGATCGTCGGGACGTTCTTTGGCGCTCTGATCGTTGGTGTCTTTACGCTGGGGTTGCGGTTGGCGGGGGCGGACGCGCAATGGACATTCCTGTTGATTGGCGTGCTTATCATTGCTGCGGTTGCGGTGGATCAATGGATCAGAAAGGTGGCTGCCTGATGGAACCCATTCTCAAAGGACGAAATCTGGTCAAGCGCTATGGCAAGGTCACGGCACTTGATCACTGTGACTTCGACCTCATGCCAGGAGAGATCCTGGCAGTGATCGGCGACAATGGTGCAGGAAAGTCCACGTTGATCAAAGCAGTGTCGGGTGCGGTGACCCCAGACGAGGGCGAGGTCCATCTGGATGGCACGTCTGTTCGCTTTACGTCACCCATAGAAGCACGTGAAGCAGGGATCGAGACCGTCTATCAGACACTCGCCATGTCCCCGGCCTTGTCGATTGCCGATAACATGTTCATGGGGCGCGAGATACGGAAACCGGGGATCATGGGCCGGGTATTCCGGCAGCTTGACCGGCCAGCGATGGAACGGTTCGCGCGGGACAAGCTTTCGGAACTGGGGCTTATGACAATCCAGAACATCAACCAGGCCGTCGAGACCCTGTCCGGGGGCCAGCGCCAGGGTGTTGCTGTGGCGCGCGCGGCGGCTTTCGGCTCCAAGGTGATTATCCTTGATGAGCCAACCGCGGCGCTGGGCGTCAAGGAAAGTCGCCGTGTGCTGGAACTGATTCAGGATGTGAAATCACGCGGCATACCGATCATTCTGATCAGTCACAACATGCCCCACGTCTTTGAAGTGGCTGACCGGATCCATGTCCATCGTTTGGGTCGGCGCCTTTGCGTTATCGACCCCAAGGACTATTCCATGTCGGACGCGGTCGCGTTCATGACCGGTGCCAAGGAACCGCCAACCGGCGCCGATGCTGCATGACACGCGCCATCCGCGATCCGGGAACGTTGGCACGGGTCATCCTTGCGGAAATGCAGGGCGGGCACATCTGGCGAGGCAGGTCGCTCGTTGCGCTGGCTGGGCCACCGGCTGTAGGCAAATCTACCCTTGCCGCGGCACTGGTCGAGGCACTGAACGAAAATGGCACGCGGGCGCAACTGGTGCCCATGGACGGGTTTCACCTCGACAATGGAGTTTTGGCACAGCGCAATCTGCTGTTGCGCAAGGGCGCTCCAGAAACCTTTGACCTGCAGGGGCTGCAGATTGCCCTGTCGCGGCTGCGCTCTGGCGAAGAGGTCATCCTGCCCAGCTTTGACCGCAGTTTGGATCGCTCTATCGCGGGCAGCATCGTGGTCGGCACGGATATCGATGTCGTGGTCGTCGAAGGCAACTATCTGGCTTTTGACGCCGATGGCTGGCGTGAGTTGATAAGCTATTGGCAATTCTCTGTGCGTTTGCGTGCAACGCGACAGGTGCTGCAGAACAGGTTGATCCAAAGATGGCTTGATCACGGCTTGGATCCGGATGCTGCTGAGCGCCGTGCCTTTCAAAACGATATTCCCAACGCGATGCGGATCTTTGAGGCGGAGTTGCCAACCTCTCTTTTGCTGGACGTCTAGGTTCAGTCGGCGCGGCACAGCTCGTTTCGTGCCAAGGCAAGCGCCGCACGTACGACAAGGCCTGACACAATGCAAAGCAAAACGGCCAGCAAGAGCAGGCCCAACCCATCGAAAAAGGCAAGACCGGTGGCCTCTGCAAAGCTTAGCGTTGCCACCACAAGGGCTGCGACCGGAAAGCTGAGCGCCCACCATGACAGGGAAAAGGGCAGTGAGGTAAAGGCGCGGGCCTGGATCGCTACAACGACTGCAAAGGCCAGCGCTGAATAGTAGAGCATGCGTGCCAAAGGCGTGAGCTGGTCACCGGTCAAAAGCATCCAGTCCTGGAACGCCAATGCCGGCGGCGCAATCAGGATCACCAATGTCGGCACCAGCCTGTCTGGCATCGGAGTGTGAAAGATCAACCTGTTCATGACAAGTGTCAGCAAGATCACCCAAAACATCAGGCCAAGCGAGAAAAAGAACCAGGACAGCTCTATGTAGCCAAAACTCACGCCAGACAGCGGCACAACCACGTTGCCAACAGCGGGAATGAATCAGGCTGGCGTCATTTGAACGGGCTCAAAGCGGCGCGACCCCATCCAGCCGCTGATCACGGCGAATGTCAGGATGGCCTGCAGCGACACACCCGATAGCCACATCATTTCGGCGGTTTCCGAATGGACCGGACGCAGCGCCTTAGCCACCAGCAAGAGCGAGATGGAGATCGCCGGAAAAAACGCCATTTTCACGGGATGGCACCATTCGTCGCGCAGCGCTTGCGGATGGCGTATCGCCTTGAGACAAAAGAGTAGGGCCACAATCGCAAAGGCGATCAAGGTCAGGGTCAGCGCAATCAGAGAGGCACCCTGCACGAGACCGAGATGCAATTCGGCCTTCTGGAGGGCCAGTGTAAGACCCGACAAACCCATGATGCAGGCAAAGAAGGTCACATGAAAATGCGCCAACCAGCTGTCATGGGTCTTGGCAGGTTTCCAATCGATCATGTCTGCGCCTGCTCTGCATGGAAATGGGCAAGTTGGCCATCGGTCGAGCCGGCGAACAGGCGTGTTGTGGTCATGGTCTGCATCCACCAGGTCGCGCGGAATGGGATCAAACGCGGTTCATGAGGTGGACGGCGGCACGGGCGATGACCAGTTCTTCGTTGGTTGGCACAACCATGACCCGCGTCCGGCTGAAGTCGGAACTGATCAGAGTGTCATTGGCCATGTTCCGGGCCTCATCCAGTTCGATCCCCAGCCAGGCCATGCCGGCACAGACCCGGGCACGGATTTCACGCGCATTTTCGCCGATGCCTCCGGTAAAGACCAGTGCATCCAGCCCCTGAAGGGCTGCCGCCAACCCGCCGAGTTCGCGGCGGATACGGAACACAAAGTACTCGACGGCCTCGCGGGCTTTTGCGTCATCCGAGGTCAGCAACATGCGCATGTCGTTGGACAGTTCCGACAGTCCCAGCAGGCCCGACTGCTTGTACAATAGGTCCGAAACCTCAGACGTGCTCAGGCCTTCTTGGTCCAGCAGATACAGCATGACACCGGGATCAAGCTGCCCCGATCGCGTGCCCATCGGCAGCCCGTCCAGCGCGGAAAATCCCATGGTCGAGGCCATACTGCGCCCGCTCAGCATGCCACACATGGATGCCCCGTTGCCCAGATGGGCGACCACCACACGACCGGCATGCAAATGCGGCGCGATACGGGCCATCTCGCCAGAGATATAATCATAGCTCAGTCCGTGAAACCCATAGCGGCGCACACCCTTGTCGTAAAATCGCCGAGGGATGGCGAAGGTATCGTTGACAAAGGGATGGTTGCGGTGAAACGCAGTGTCAAAGCACGCGATCTGAACCGCCTGGCCAAAGGCGCTTTGGGCGGCCCGTATCCCGGCAAGGTTGTGGGGCTGGTGCAACGGCGCAAATGGGGTCAACGCCTCTAACCCGGCAATGCCGGCCTCATCAAGGACCACCGGCTCAGCGTGATGCTGACCACCGTGCACCACCCGATCTCCGACTGCGCGGATATCGGAATTGGGAAACAGCGCCAGCAGTTCCGTCAGGGCTGCCGACAGGGCCGAAGCATGTGTTGCGCCATCCCGGGTCGACATGTCCCCTGCGCTCAGGACCGTGCCCTCGGCGTCTTCCAGCCTAAAGCTCGTTGCGCCACCGATGGCGTCAATCAGGCCGGTGGCAACTGCGACCGGGGTTTGATCCGTGGTGAATAGCCCGAACTTCAAAGAGGATGACCCGGCATTCAGGGTCAGCACGTGCGACATGTCTCATGCTCCGCTGATTCGCGCGTGGTGCAGGGCGGCCACGGCGCAACTTGCCAACCGGGCCATTTCATCGTCCGCGCGGCTGTTGAGGATAATTGGAACGCGCGCGCCCATGACCAGCCCGGCCCCCTCGGCATGGCTAATATAGGCCAGTTGCTTGGCCAGCATATTGCCAGCATCAATGTTTGGTACGACCAGAATTTCGGCTTGACCCGCCACAGGCGAGCTGATGCCCTTGGTCCTGGCAGCGGCCATGTTGACCGCGTTGTCCATCGCCAGGGGGCCATCTACGACCCCGCCCTTGATCTGGCCGCGCTGTGCCATTTTGGACAACAGCGCGCCATCGATCGAAGACGGTATGTCCGGGTTCACGGTTTCGACAGCCGAAAGAATACCGACCTTTGGCGTATGCAGTCCGATCGAGCGGCCTAGATCAATGGCGTTTTGTACGATGTCCGCCTTGGTCCGCAGGTCGGGTGCAATATTGATCGCGGCATCGGTGACCAGCAGGGGGTGGTCCAGCCCCGGCACGTCCATGACAAAAACATGGCTCAACCGACGGCGTCCCCGCAGCCCTGTATCGCGCTGCAGGACGGGTTTCAGAAGTTCATCGGTGTGGAGATGACCTTTCATCAAGGCTTCGGCTTTATCGTCGTTGATCAGCGCGACGGCGCGTGCGGCCGCGGTTTGATCATCTGGTTCGTGTACAACCTCGACACCTGCGATGTCGGCGCCCATCTTTTTAGCTGTTTCAGAGATCTTTGCCGCGTCCCCGACCAAAACCGGCTCGATCAGCCCGTGTCGGCGGCCCAACAAGGCGCCACCCAGCGCATTGGGTTCATCTGGACATACCACAGCTGTCTTGAGTGGCCGCAGCGGCTGTGCCTGTGCAAGCAGCGCCTCGAAATGCCGGTGCCTATGAACGATGAGTCCGGGCAGCGCGTGGTCGTCGATCTCAATCCTGTGACGTGGCGCCTCGACCACGGCGTGGCCTGTCACCAGAATTGCATTGTCCGCACAGCGCCGGACCTGTGTCTCTAAGGTGACCGTGCCATCCTGATCATTCTTGCTGATCACGGTGACTTGGGCTGTGACCTCATCGCCGGCATGGGCGCGCTGAACGAATTCAAGGGATTGACTGCGATAAAGCGTTCCCGCGCCGGGCATCACATTCCCCAGAACCGCGCTGATCAGGGCCCCGGTGAAAAGCCCGGGAGCCACGGCCTCGGGGGTGCCATCGCCATCGCCATCCAGATCGTGCAGGTGCATCGGGTTGTGATTGCCCGAGACATTGGCAAAGGCGATCAGGTCGTCGATCGTCACAAGGCGCCGGATTTCGGCGGTGTCGCCCGGCTTGATGTCATCGAATGTTCTGTTGCTCAGCATCGCAAACGGCCCCTTTCTGCGCGCATGTTCCGCCCTGTTTGGACCACTGGTGCGCGGGGATCAAACCCCTATGGTCGCATGAAGCGAGAATTTGGCCGACTACGGCACCGCAGCCCGCCCGGATTGGGGCGGCAGACATGACGGATCCTGGCCTACAACCTGCATGTTGCGCGCTTTTCCTGGTGGCGGCAGCGCGCAATAGGTCTTACGCAGGTGGTCAACACATATGAATTGCGCGGAGTGGAAGGATGCCCAAGACACGATTTCTGACCGAATTTGGGATGGGTACGTCCCTGCGTCGGCAGGATTATACAGAGGCCGCGATGCGCGCGGTTCGGGATGCATTGTGGCACAACTCCATAAACCTGGCCGAGCTGCTGGGGCGTGACAAGACAGACATGTTGATCGATGTCGACGTCGGCGTACAGCAGCCCGAGGCTGTCGAGGTCGCCAGGGTTGCAGAGGTCTTTCCCTACGGCCAGGTACAGGTGCAGGCGCGGCACGGAGGACTTGATATCCCGCGCGCCGATGGCGGCAAGCCTACCGTGATTGCCAATGTCGCGATCTCTGTCAGCTTCGAGTTGGAGGGCACAGAATGACCCAACGCTTCATCATCGAAATGGGTATGGGCAACAGCCAGTATGGCCAAGACTACACAAAGGCCGCATCTCGTGCGATCGAAGATGCGATCCGTCATAGTTCGATTCCGATGTTTGGGACTTTGGATATCCCGCACGAGGCAATGCAGGTCTCGGTCACTGTAGGTGTTCAGGCCCCCGACCAGGTTGATTGTGCAGCGCTGCGGGCGCAATTGCCGCGTGGGACTGTCACGGTCAAGGCGGTATCGGGTGGGCTGGATGTGATCAATCCCGACAATGGCGCCGTGACCGTGATTGCCACCGCAGCGGTCGAGGCATTTTTGGACCCCGATGTGCTTAAGGGCCGATGACTGACCGCCTGCATGTCAAAAGCTATCGCCTGTCTTTGCCGCGCTGGCCTGTCGGTGCGCGGTTGAAAATAGTCATGGTCGCGGATTTGCATGCCTCTTGGCCATGGATGCGCGGGGACAAGATTGCGCGCATCGTTGATCAGGCAAATGAGCTTGGGGGGGACCTGATCTGCCTGATGGGTGATTATGTCGCCCACTATCTGCTGGGCCTTGGGATCAACCGCCACGCCGTAGTGCCCGAAGAGGTGGCACATGCGCTGTCGCGGCTTGAGGCGCCACTGGGCCGTTACGCGGTTTTTGGCAACCATGATTGGCATGACGACCCGGATGCCAAACGCGGCAAGCTGTCAGAAACCCGGTGGCACCGCGCGTTCCGAAACGCCGGTGTGCCGACCCTCGACAACAGGCATGTCACGTTGAATGTGCAGGGTCATCCCGTCATTTTGGCCGGTCTTGACAGCCAGCGCGCCTTTCACCGTCGGTTCAAGCGACCGATCTTGGGGGCGCATGATGTGGTCAAGGCCTTGGGGACGGCTCCGTCTGAGCACTTCACCATCTTGCTGGCGCATGAGCCCGATGTTTTCACCGACCTCAGCGATGCCGTCGACCTGACCTTGTCCGGGCATACGCATGGGGGGCAGATCCTGATCGGCGGACGTCCTCGTATCGTACCGTCGCGGCATGGCACACGGTTTGCCTATGGCCACCATCGGATTGGCCAGCGCGACCTTGTCGTGTCCGGAGGGCTTGGCTGTTCGGGGGTCCCGTTCCGTTGGGGAGTGCCTCCGGAATTGACGGTGGTCGAACTTGGAACCGCGGCGTAACTGTCCAACTTGCGTCGTTTCCGGGGTTTCGTCCTGCTGTCAAACGTGGTTTTTGTGCATCCCATGGGCAAATCCGTTCTGATAACTGGCGGCGCAAGATCAGGCAAAAGCGCTTTTGCTGAGCGTATGACACTGGGGCTGACTGGCCGTGCGACCTACATTGCAACCGCAGAAGCCTTCGATGACGAAATGGCAGAGCGGATCTCTTTGCACCAGGCGCGGCGCGGAGCCGAGTGGACCAATCTGCACGCGCCCCTCGAGCTGTGTACTGCCCTGCGCGACAGCGATGCGCAGCCGCGGCTTGTGGATTGCCTGACGCTTTGGTTGTCAAACATGATGCTGGCCGACCGCGATTGGCGGACCGAGGTTCTGGCGCTTGCGGCCCTGTTGCCGGACCTCAGGGCCTCTGTGGTGTGTGTGACCAACGAAGTTGGCGCGGGGATCGTGCCCGAAAACGCCCTCGCACGCCGTTTTCGCGATGCGGCGGGCTGGATGAACCAGACCATTGCAGCAGGCAGCGATGAAGTGTTTCTGACTGTCTCTGGATACCCGATAAAAGTGAAACCCAATGACCACCTATCCTGATTTTTCGTCTTTTGATGCGCTTTTGGCGTCCACAGCGGCACAGCCGGGCTTTGACGTGTCGGCAGCACAGGCAGCCCATGCCCGGCAGATGGATTTGACAAAACCGCCGGGTGCGTTGGGCCGTCTTGAGACACTCGCAGAGTTCATGGCCGGTTGGCGGGGCGATCCGCGCCCGGTGATCACCAAGGCGCAGGCGCTGGTTTTTGCCGGGAACCATGGGGTTTGTGCGCAAAAGGTGAATCCGTTTCCGCAGGAAGTGACCGCGCAAATGGTTGCGAATTTCCAGTCCGGTGGTGCTGCGATCAACCAACTGTGTCGTGTAGCGGGTGCAGAGCTGGGCGTGGTGGCCATAGACCTGGACCGTCCAACAGCTGACATCACCATCGCGCCTGCCATGACCGCCCAAGAGTGCCTGAATGCGATGGCGCAGGGTGCTGGTGCTGTCGCAACAGATGCGGATGTGTTGATTCTTGGCGAAATGGGCATTGGCAATTCGACCATTGCAGCGGCCTTGGCGCTTGGCGCATTCGGAGGTCAGGCCGCCGACTGGGCGGGACGGGGGACAGGTGCGGATGCCGATGGCGTGTCCTTGAAAGCGCAGGTCATTGCCAAAGCCGTGGCCTTGCATGGCGGACTGGGGGCCTTGGATCAGCTTGCAGCGCTGGGCGGACGTGAGCAGGCAGCGATCTGTGGCGCGGTTCTCGCGGCGCGCGCCCATCGCATTCCGGTGATCCTCGACGGATACATTTGCACTGCTGCAACAGCGCCGCTGTTCAAGACCGACCCTGAGCTTTTGGCCCATTGTCTTGTGGGTCATCGCAGCGCGGAACCGGGACATCGCAGGTTGCTGGAGGCGATGGGCAAGGATCCCATACTGGATTTCGAGATGGCCTTGGGCGAAGGCTCGGGCGCGGCGTTGGCGCTGAATATTCTGCGCGCCGCGCTTGAGTGTCATAATGGCATGGCAACCTTTGCCGAGGCCGCAGTTTCCGGGGCCTAAGTCGCGGTCTTTGCCAGTTCGACCGTTGTGTCCCATGTGCGGCAAAGGTGGTGCAAAGAGTCGGGCAGGGGGGCGTCTGCAATGACAAGGTCGAGGTCCCGCATCGAGGTGATGCGGGCCGGGGCCTTGCGTTGAAACTTGGTTTGATCAGCCACCAGGATGCGGTGCCGGGCTTGCGTCAAGATGGCCTGGCTGGCCTGCACCTCTGCGCTGTCGAAATCCAGCAGGTCGCCGTCCTCATCAAGTGCAGAGCAGCCGATAATCGCGAAATCCAGCTTGTACTGTCGAATGGCGGCCTCTGCCAGCGGGCCGGTCAGGCCGCCATCCGCCACGCGCAAAGAGCCGCCGGTCACCACAACTTTGCAATCTGCGTGCCCCCAAAGTTGCCGGGCGACGTTCATGTTGTTGGTGACAACCAGCAAATCACGATGTTCTGACAAGGCGCGCGCAACGGCTTCGGTTGTGGTGCCGATGTTGAGAAACAGCGAAGCGCCATTTGGCACGTGCCGTGCACAGGCTGCTGCAATAGCCGCCTTGGCGCTTTCGTGCAGTGTCTGACGTTCTTCATAGCCGATGTTGCGCACCCCCGAGGGCAAAACGGCGCCCCCATGTACACGGTCAAGCTTGCCTGCGTCGGCAAGCTCGGTCAGGTCGCGTCTTATGGTTTGGACCGTCACACTGAAATGACTGGCCAGATCTTCGACCATGACGCGCCCCTGTTCGCGGGCAAGCTGAAGGATTTGCGGATGGCGCAAGAGTTGGCTCATCTTATGTTCTTTTTCGCTCGTGTTGACCTGAATTCCGGCAGATCTGGACCAGTACCCTGATTGAAACGCGGTAATAATGTTCGATTTGACCTATAAAGAACACAAAACGAATAAATTCGAAACAAAAAATTGACGACTCACCCCGATCTGTGCTTTCGCTTCGCGTGACATCACATGGGGCATGGTTCATGACGCAGGACATTCGCGATCTTTTTATCATTGGCGGTGGCATCAACGGCTGCGGTATCGCACGCGACGCCGCGGGACGAGGGTTGAGCGTGGCCCTCGCGGAAAGAGATGACCTTGCGTCGGCGACCTCAAGCGCTTCGACAAAGCTGTTTCATGGCGGCTTGCGCTATCTTGAGTATTTTGAGTTCCGTCTGGTGCGCGAGGCGTTGATCGAGCGAGAGACCTTGTTGCGGGCCATGCCGCACATCAGCTGGCCGATGCGCTTTGTGCTGCCCTATCACCGCGACATGCGGTTTGAGAATTCGACCCCCACGTCGCGCCTGTTGAGTTTTGTGATGCCTTGGATGAAGGGGCGCCGTCCGGCCTGGTTGATCCGCCTGGGATTGTTTCTCTATGACAACCTTGGTGGCCGCAAGATCCTGCCAGGCACCACGACTGTCGATCTGAACAGCGGTGACGAGGGTGCGCCGCTGCAGGACCGCTTTGCACAGGCCTATGAATATTCTGATTGCTGGATCGAGGATTCCCGTCTGGTTGTGTTGAATGCCCGTGATGCCGAAGCGCGGGGTGCTCAGGTGATGACCCGGACCGAGGTGACCTCGGCGCGCCGAACCGATGGGCACTGGACGATCGACCTGCGAGATGTCGATACCGGTGAAACACGGCAGGTTCTGGCGCGCATGCTGGTCAATGCCGCTGGGCCCTGGGTTGGCGATGTGATCCACGCGAAACTTGGACTGAATTCGCGGGAAAATGTGCGTTTGGTGCGCGGCAGTCATATCGTGACCAAGCGCCTTTATGACCATGACAAGTGCTACTTTTTTCAGGGCACAGACGGTCGCATCATTTTCGCAATTCCGTATGAACGGGACTTCACCCTGATTGGCACCACCGATCAAGAGCACACCACCCCGTCTGAACGTCCGGTCTGCACCGATGAAGAGCGCGATTATTTGCTTGATTTCGCCTCGTCCTATTTCAAAAGGGATGTGTCCGCGGACGACGTGGTCTGGACCTACTCCGGCGTGCGTCCGTTGTATGATGACGGGGCCAGCTCAGCCACTGCGGCGACGCGGGATTACACCCTGAAGGTTGATGAAACTGGCGGTGCACCGGTTCTGAACGTCTTTGGCGGCAAGATCACCACGTATCGGCGCCTGGCGGAATCCGCGCTTGAGATGATTGTGCCCTATTTCCCCGGCACCTCGGGCCATTGGACAGCAGGTGTGGCGCTGCCGGGCGGAGAGTTCCCGGTCGATGGGTTCGACGCCTTGGTAGACGACCTCAAGGCGGCCTATCCATTCTTGACCGCGGACTGGGCATGGCGGCTTGTGCGCGCCTACGGCACCGAGGCGCAAGATATCCTTGCCGGGACCACCACCGAGCAAGACCTCGGCGAACATTTTGGTGCCACATTGACCGCGCGCGAGGTCGACTGGCTTGTCACGCGGGAGTTTGCCCGCACAGCGTCCGATATTGTCTGGCGGCGGAACAAGCTGGGATTGCGTCTGACGGAGGCGCAGATTGATCGCCTTGATGCATATATTCTGGATGCCAAAGCGGGCTAAGCCCGGCGTTGCAGCAGTGAAGGCGGGTATACCTGACTGGCGTCACAAGTGACTTCGCGTCATTTTGACCCCGAGATGGGTGCCTGCCTGTGCGTCTCCAACCTTGTTTTTGTTTTGCGAATGGGTAGGCTGCCTTAACAGAGAGACTTAAACATTTTTGATATCGGGTAGCGAAACGATCATGCTTGGTCTGCCAGTCCCACTCCTGCTTGGTGTACTTGTTCCAACAGCTCTGATTTTCTTGGGCGGCGGAAACACAAGCCTGCAAAGCCTGGTTGCCTTGTCGGCTGGCGCTTCGGCGTTTACCCTGATGGGCCTGAACTTGTTCCTTGCCACGCGTCCGAAGTATGTCGAGCGTTGGTTCGGCGGGTTGGATCGCCTTTATGTCAGCCACAAGTGGATTGGCATTCTGGTGCTGCCTTTGATCCTGTTTCACAAAAATGTCGGCATGCTGGATATCGAAGGCCAGATCGCGGCAACGGGGCTGGCCAAGACCTCTGTGGACGTGGCAGAACTGGTCTTTATTCCACTGCTGGTCTTGCTGCTTGCAAGCTGGCTGAAAAAAATCCCGTTTGGTTCGAAAATTCCGGGGCTCAAGCGTTTTCGCGGGGATCTGATCCCCTATCACTGGTGGCGATGGTCGCATCGCGCGCTTGGTGTGCTGTTCCTCGGCATCGTTTTCCACCAGCTGTTTGTCAAAGTGCCGTTCAATATGAATGCCCTTGCAGCACAGTACCTGAATTTTTGGGCCATCGTGGGCGCAGTCAGCTTTGTCTACACGCAATTTCTGGCGCCAATGCGCCCACGGGCCTACATCATTTCGAAGGTGGAAAAGCACCCCGCCGCGACGATCATCGACGCGGAGCCCGTGCGGAGTTTCCGCAAGATCAAGCCGGGCAGGTTTGCCGTAATCTCGATCGCTCGCCGGGGACTGCGTGAGCCGCATCCCTTTACCGTGTCGCGCTTTGGCGAGGATGGCTCGATCCAGTTTTCCATACGAGGCCTTGGGGATTACACACGTCGTGTACGCGACTTGGTAGAGGTCGGTGACAAGATGACCGTCGAAGGCGGTTATGGCGCGTTTGATTACCGTCGGGGTCCGGATCGTCAGGTCTGGCTTGCGGGCGGGATCGGGGTCACTCCGTTCCTGACCTTTGCTGACAGCCTAACGGCTGAGGACACGCGGCGTTTTCAGATGGTTTACTGCGTGAACAAACCGGAAGAGGCTGTCGGCCTCGACCGGTTCCGCGCAGCCGAGGCTCGGTGTCCGGGCTTCAAGTTCCGGCTTTACGTCAGCAAGGAGGAGGGCCGTTTTTCGGCAGAAAAGCTTACTGAGCTTGTTCCCTTTGAAATGAAGGATGCGGGATTGTGGTTCTGCGGACCGGCGCCCATGCGTGAGGCGGTCCTCAAGGATCTCAAGGCCTCGGGGAACCGACCGAAAAGCGTGCACTTTGAAGAGTTTGAATTCAGATGAAAGGATTGGAGAAATGAGGAACCTGTATTTGGTCGGCACCTCAGTTGTCGCTCTGAGTCTTGGCGCGCCTGCGGTCGCGCAGGATTTGTTCGCGCAAGGGGCCTACAGCGACTACCAGCCCGATGTCAGCAACGGGCAGATCATTTTTGCTGCTGCGGGATGCGGCACCTGTCACGCGGTTGACGGGGCTGACGACATCCTGGCCGGCGGACGCGAAATTCGCACCAAATTCGGAGAGCTTTACGCACCCAATATCACGTCGCACCCGACGGCAGGTCTGGGTCAATGGTCCAACGCGGACTTTCTGAATGCTGTGCTGAAAGGTCAATCACCGGACGGGCGCACGTATTTCGGTGCGGTGTTTCCCTATCCGTCCTACGCCCGGATGAAGCCCGAGGACGTTCTTGACCTGCGCGGCTACATTGCCACCCTGCCGCAAAGCGATGCGGAGTCCAAGGAGCATAACATCAGTTATCTCAGCCAGACGATCCTTGATCTTTGGTCAACAGGGCGCGAGCCACTGCCAGCCAAGAACGACGCACAGCTTGAGCGAGGACAATATCTGGTTGAGGCCGTAGGCCACTGCGCGGAATGCCACACCCCCCGCGACACCGGTTTCGGCTTTACCTACAAACTGGACACAACGCGCGCCTATCAGGGCGAAACCGGCTTGCTGGGGGATTATTCGCCTTCGATTGCAGGAAGCAGGTTGGAGCAGTTTGGCCCAGAGGCCTTCATCATCGGCGCAATGGCCGAATCCAAAAAGCTGAACGGCAACCCGATGGTCAGCGCTTCGATGCGACGGATCGCCCGGTCGACGTCCAGCCTGTCGATAGATGATCGTGTCGCGATGTATGCCTACCTGACTGGCAAGGCGATCGATCCAACGCCATTCCGAGGCGTGGTGGCGAAGAAAACAACGGAAAAAGAGATCGAAGAAATCGTTGGCAAGGATCCGGTTCTTCCCGGCGGTAAGAATCCGGGCGAAACAGCCTTGGCCGTGGCTGCCGCGATCGACGACCTGACCGGTGCACCGGCGTTGATGTCCAAAGTTGACGCGCATTGCGAAGCAAAGAATGCCCCACTTGAGGTCGAAGTGGCCCCCGCGGTTGTTCAAAACGCAGTTGCCTCTGGTCCCAAACCTGTGGATCCGGCTTTGAAAAAAGAGGCTGATCAGTTCATCGAAACCTACTGCCGGGCCTGCCATGGTCCAGGCAAGACCTACTCTGGGGTGTTTAACACCGGCTCGATCGACGATCTGCCGTTTGACAAGGCCATCATGATTCCTGGCGATCCGGATGGATCTCCATTGTATGAATCGATTGTAAACAACCGGATGCCGACCGGCAAAAAGCCGAATGCAGAAGAGCTTGATGTGTTGCGCCGCTGGATTGTTGCCGAGGGCGAGGCACGCAAGCAACCCGCTGCGGCCGCTCTTCAGCCTGCGGTTGTTCAGCAATCCGCGGCACCGCAACGTCCCGTGATCGACGTGCCAATGCCGCGTTTTGCCGGTGGTTCGCGCGAAGCCATTGTGTTGGCGATGGTGTCGGACATCAACAAGGTAGACGCCTTTGATCGGTCCTATATGCGCTATCTCAGCTTTGGCCGCACGACGCTTGCCAAGGTGGATTGCAATCAAGACGGCGCGCTGCGCAATCCGACGCACTATCTGCATTCGGCTTTGAACAAGTTCATCAACTCGATCTCGAATGGTCCGCGGGTCGTTCCCGTGACGCCGATCCCGGCCACCGAAGGCGCGCTGGTTCGTATCGATATCCGCGACTACAACTGGACCGAGGACGATTGGGACGCGATCTCTACAGGTGTCTTCACCCAGGGCGCAAAAGATGCCAGCTTTACCCGTGAGGCTTGGGAAGATCTGGCCAAAGTGTATCCCTATGCGGTTGACCCCAACAGCGATCCGCTGCTGTCGGTTGTGGCGCAGGCCACCGGTGCTGTGGTTCCAATGATGCGCGCCGACTGGTTTGTCCGGTTTGCCTCTGAATCACCTTACTACGACATGTTCCTGGGCTTGACGGATGACATTCGTGACCTTGAGTACCGGATGGGCATTGATGTGGATCGTGAAATCCTGTCGCGCCGTGCCGTGCGTGCAGCTATGCTGCCGGGCAATTCGGGCGTGTCAGATCACAACCGCATGCTGGAACGTTTCGACCTGCCGTTTGGCGGTTACTACTGGAAGTCCTATGACTTTGCAGGCGACAGCGGTGAACAGTCGCTGACCTTGCATCCGGATGGACCGCGTGAAATCGGGCGGACCGCGTCTGGCACTGCTCCGTTTGAGCATGATGGCGGTGAAATGATCTTTTCACTTCCCAATGGTCTGCAGGGCTACTACCTCTCGACAAACCTGGGCGAGCGGCTGCTGGTTGGCCCGGCATCGATTGTGTCCTTCCGGACCAAGCCGATCGGCAAGGGTGTAGAGGTCGTGAATGCGCGGTCCTGCTTTGACTGCCACCATGACGGCATGATCCGCAAGAAAGACCAACTGCGTGACACGCTGCTGTCGTCCTCGATGTTTTCGAGGGACGAACTGGAAGTGCTGTTGACGATGTACGTCGACAACGACACGCTGTCTGACTACTACGAGAAAGACAGCCAGTTCTTCCTGAGCCGTTTGCAGATGTTAAACGCAGTCGAAACTGGCGTTTCTGGCAAGCTGACCAGTCTTCGGGCCCCCGAAAGCGTCGGAGGCGGTGAGATCGTGACCTATCTGGCCGACAAGCACTTCGAGAGCCTTGACGTCGAAGAGCTGGCGCGTGAGTTTTTCATGGACGAAGACACCTTCCGGTCGCGGGCCCGTCGTCTGGGCGACCCGGTCCTGACGGTGGTTGCCCTTGATTGGCTGTCGCGTCTCGATGCGGGCGGCAAGATTCACCGCTCTGAGGTGGAAACTTACTACGCCTCACTGCTGCCGCGTCTGACGGACCTAGAGCCATACATTCCGTCGGAAAGCATCTACACCGTGCAGCGCGGCGTGGCGTTGAACGACTACGAGGCCAAGGTGGACGTGGCGATCAAGGCCAGCGTGAAGAAACGCGAAGAGCCTTATCAACCAGCAACAATCAAGCCGATCGCAAAGGACCCGGCCTACAAGCCGCGCCAAGATCGTCTGAAGCTGGCCCTAAGCGTACCCTACACCGATGTTTACGTCGATGATCTGCTTGAGTTTGACGTCAGTGCAAACAAGCGGTGCGAGCTGCAGGTGTTCTACGTCGAGGAGAGCAAGGAGATCGTGGAAATGCCATCGGAAATCCTTGGGCCTCGGTTCCTCGAGGCGGGTGAAACCCGGCGCATTCCCTATGCAGGATCGGGCCTTCAGATCCGCTTTGACGAGCCGGGCGAAGGGGAAACCATGCTGGCGTTCTGCCGTGAGGGTGGATTGGCCGACAAGGGCATGAAGGCAGACGAGGTGCTTGATTACGCCAAGTCCCGCGGCCAGCCATTGACCCGTGGTATCACCATCGAGGCGGCCAAAAAGGTTCAGGTTGACGCAGGTCAGTCCGCGACCAACCATGTCACCTTCACGGTCTTTGATTGATCGCACGAGAGGAGGATGAAACAATGAAACGAACTCTACTCTCCACAGTTATGGCGGGGGCCGTATTGGCCCTCCCCACCGCTGCGGCGGCGGATTGCGCTGGCGAACTTGGCGTCCTGAAAAGTTCCTACGATTCAGGGTCCAAAGAAACCATCCTGCAAGCGGTCGAAACCTTTCGCGCAAATTCCACGTGCTCTGAACCTACGGTCGTGCGGGCTTTGTCGGATGCCTCAGGTATTCTGGCGCGGATGGCTCAGCAGCTGTTTGCCGCCGGTGACATCGATGGCGCCGATGAGATGTTGAAAGACGCCCCCGGGCTACATTGGGCGGTTCAGGTGACCAGGGCCGAAATCGCCGTGAAACGGGGGGACCGCCTGGAAGCGGCCAAGCTGTACAACGCGGCGCTGGACACCATCACAGACCCGGCAATTACCAAACCCAATCCGGCTCTTGTACCGATTGCGGACCGAATCACACGCTTGGGCCAGGAAAACCTGATGTTGGCGGGATCCCTCGAACCGATCGTGACCAGATCGGGTGGTGCTTCGGGCGTCTTGAAATCCGCGATGCGCGGCATTGCCATCGAAGCTGTTGGTACCAAACCCCAGATCAAAGAGGTCAAACAGGATACGACCTATGTGGATGACCAAAAAGACACGGGCTATGATGACATCGCGTATGTAGAGCCAGAGCCCGTCTACAAAGACAGCCTGAAGGACAATAAGATAGACTATGTCCAGCCGATCGCACCGGAGCCGGACTACTATGAGCCCCTGATCAAGCAAGAGCCCGTCTATCAGGAGAGCAAACCCAAAGAAGACTACGTCGTGGCCGACAAGGCTGCCGAAGCGGCCAAGATAGTTTATCTTCCAATCCGGTTTGGTTTTGACAGCTCTGACCTTGACCCTGTCGGTCTTCAGGCGGCGGATACGGTCGCGGACTTCCTGATCAAGTCGGGGGTTAAGTCCCTGACACTTGTCGGCCATACCGACGAAAAGGGCTCAGACGCGTACAACCTGGATTTGTCGGTCAAACGCGCGGCATCGGTACGAAAGCATCTGCAGACAAAGGGCGTTTATGCGCAGATCTACGTAGAGGGCGTGGGTGAGCGTCACCCGCCACAATACACTGACATCGCCGCCTATTCAGATGACGAACGTCGGGCGATTGCGCGGAGGGTTGAACTTGTCCTTCATCAGTAAAACGGCTGCGATGGCTGTATGTTTGGCCCTCGCGGGGTTGCCCGCGATAGCCAAGCAATGGGGCATGGTGGTTGGTGTAGATGATTACTTGCACTTTCAGAAGTTTCCCGCCCCACCGGGCGAGTTGTCTGATCTGGAAGGCGCCGTAAATGATGCCACGCGCATTGCCGGCGCAATGCGTCAGACTGGTATTGATTTGCCGGATCATCGCATTCTTCTGGATGATCGCGCAACGTTGGAAAACTTTCAGAAGGGTTGGAACGAGATGCTGGCCAAGGCAAAGTCCAGCGATACCATCATTGTCAGTTTCTCGGGCCATGGCGCTCAAGAGCGCGAGATCGACGAACCCTTCGATGAGATTACAGATGGACTTGATGAAACGATCATGTTTCATGAATTCGATCCGCGCAACCCACGGATTGGGCGCCTATCAGACGATCAATTGCGGGATATGTTGGTCAAGGCTTCCGCGTTTCGGGTGATCTGGGTGATGGACAGCTGTCACTCGGCCGGTCTGACCCGTCAGGTCAACCGTGAAAACATGGGACTGACCCGCAACGGGGGCATCTGGGACATACCGATTGAGCCCATAGAGGGCGAGATCAAGGCAGGCGAGGGCGACACCGGCAAGGACGACCTTCCACATGTGACGCAAATTCTTGCGACAGCATCCGAAGACCGTCTGGTGACCGAGACACGCTTTGACGGCAAAGCACATGGCGCGTTGTCGTGGTATTTTGCTGAGGCGCTGACCGGAGCGGCGGATCTGGACGGCGACAAATCGGTGTCCCGCTCTGAAATCGCAGAGTACCTTCAGGATCGCGTCTTCACGCATATGAACCAAAATCAGCAGCCACGCATCCTGCCCCGGGGTGACAGCCAGGCGCTGTTGTCATTATTGCCTTTGGTGCCACCCAAACCCCAGGAAAAGCAGGCCGTTGCGGTCAAGTTCAAAGGGGCCAAACCGCCCGGACTGGATCGCCGGTCCTACGTAGAGGTTACGACCAGCCCGTCGCTTGTGTTTGAGAATACAGGCGGAAAATGGGATGTGTTTAACCATACAGGTGATCAGATCACCACGATCGACAAAGGCGCCCAGCGTCTGATCTCGCGGGCGCGAGCGCTTGATGACGTGCTCAAGGCCAAAAAGCCGGGCATTCCCCCGGTTATTGTTGAAGCTTTGCACGAAAACAAGGTGGTGCCCATTGGCGAGCGGGTCGGCTATGTCTTCAAACCACCAGCAGAAGACATGCGTTTTCTGACGCTTTTCAATATCGCAAGTGATGGCACTTTGCAGTACCTCCATCCAGCGCCCGGGGCGCGTGATGATCCGGTTGATATGCTTGGGATCAGCATGCGCTTTGACGTTGTCGCACCCACTGGGGCCGACCAGATCGTTGCGGTTTTCTGCAAGCGCCCCCCCTTGGACCTTCGAAAGACGATGCAGGCTTTCAATGGCAGAACTGTTCCCCGGAACGAGACCTTGAAAGTCGCTTTGCAACCACGATCCTGTCAGGTTGGGGTCGTGGGGCTTTATACAAAGGCCAGATGATCCTAAGGTGACTGGGTAAGTGGGGGGACCATCGCCTGTGACCCGTTGGATCTTAAGACTGCAGGCGGCCTTGTTTGCCGCATCTTTCGCGCTTTCTGCTTCGGCCGAAACGCGCGTTGCCTTGGTCGTTGGTAACGCAAAGTATGACAATGCCGCACAGTTGGCCAATCCTGGAAATGATGCGGGTGCTGTTGCTGAAAAACTCCGGGGTCTGGGGTTCGACGTTGCGTTGGAAGCGGATCTGGCCGGGCAGGATTTCCGCGTTGCCCTGGGACAGTTCACCGAAAAGTCGCTGCGCGCCGACATCGCGCTGTTTTATTATGCCGGACACGGTATCGAGCTGAGTGGAAAGAATTACTTGATCCCGACCGACGCCTCTATGAGCTCTGAGGCGACGGCAAAGTTTGAAACCATCGCCCTGGAGGACGTTCTGTCCGCCGTGCGCCAGGCAAGTGCTCTTGGCATCGTCATGCTGGATGCCTGCCGTGACAACCCCTTTGGGGCCACCATGGTCCGCAACAGCGGCACGCGGGCGATCACGCGCGGACTTGCACCTGTTTCGATCGAAGGTGAAAGTGGCCTTGTTGTCAGCTTTGCAGCCCAAGAGGGGCGTACGGCCGATGACGGTGTGGGCGCGCACAGTCCATACACTCAGGCTGTACTTGACGTGATCGACGAACCCGGACTGGAAGTCGGGCGCATTTTCCGCAAAGTCCGTGCCAAGGTCAGGGCTGCGACAAACGACCGTCAAGTTCCGATCGAGCGGATGCAACTGCCGGACCGAGCGATTTTTCTGGCGCCTCAAGCCAAGATCGAACCCGACCCAAAGCCCGATCCCGAACAAGCCCCAGAACCAGATGCGCTTAACGAAGACCCCTATGTTCTTTTTCTCGCGGCTGTCACTTCCGGAGAGCCCGCTCTGTTGGCAGATTTCCTGAGGCGCTATCCCGATCATGCAAAGGCGGCGGACGCGCGGGCCTTGCTGGAATCCTATGAAGATGATGCGTTTTGGGCCAAAACCGTGGAGCAGAATACAATCGCCGCCTATCGCCGCTACATGATTGCCTTTTCTTCGGGCCAATATGTTAGTGAAGCGACACAAAGGATTGCAGCGCTTCGACAGCGGGTGGTTGTCATTGCTGACCCAGCGACCAAGCCAGACCCTGCCACCAAGCCTGACCCCGTGATAAAGCCAGATCCTATCCCGCAACCCGAGCCCGACCAAAAGCCAGAGCCAGAACCGATAGACCGGCCCGATCCAGATACAGAGGTGCAGGAAGAATCTGATTTCTCGCCCTCATTTGACTGCCGCAAGGCGCGCACTCTGGTTGAGCACGCACTTTGCGACAGCAGGACTTTGGCGCAGCTGGATCAAAGATTGAGCGCATCTTTTGAACGTGCATCGGCGGCAGGCTGGGTGACAGTATCGAACCAGCGGGACTGGCTGAAACTGCGCGACGCGATCTGCGAAAATCAGGGCGATCGGCTAAAGCGTTGTCTGCAAACCGTGATCAGTGTCCGGATCGCGGCACTTGACAGCGGTCGCTTCAGTGGTCGTATCAAACCCTCGTTCAATTGTGCCAAAGCGACGACTGCGATCGAATTGGCGCTTTGTGGCGATGACACCTTGGCCCAGCAAGATCAATTCTTGCTAAAGTCATACAAAAACGCCAAAAATCGAGGCAGGGTAACGGTTGAGGATCAGCGCCGTTGGTTGAAAGAGCGCAATGCGCGATGCCAGCGGGCGGGCGCAGCCATCGCGCTGTGCATTGCGTCAATGACAGCGCTGCGGGTGAACGCACTCCAGCCCTAGGCTCGACGAAGAAGGAGGGGCCCATGCGGTTTATCACTTTGGCTTTTGTTATGGCCTTTCTTTGGTGCACCTCTGTGGTGGCAGAAGTGCGTGTTGCCCTGGTGATCGGAAACTCGGCCTACCAGAACGCGACCGCGCTTCGCAATCCTGCCAATGATGCGCGTGCCGTGGCGGAAAAACTGCGCGGGCTTGGATTTGAGGTCGAACACCATGAGAACCTGACAGGGCAAGCATTTCGCATCGCCTTGGGAATGTTCACCGAAAAGGCGCTTCGGGCTGACATTGCCGCGATTTTCTATGCGGGTCACGGAATTGAGATGAATGGTCAGAATTACCTGATCCCCGTTGATGCCATGATGCGCTCAGAGGCTACGGCGCAATTCGAAACGATCTCGTTGGAGCAGGCTTTGTCGACCGTGCGGTTGGCATCCAAGCTGGGGATCGTCATGCTGGACGCGTGCCGGGATAATCCTTTCAGTGCGGCGATGGTGCGCAACAATGGGACACGGTCACTGTCACGCGGGTTGGCCCCGGTCTCTGTCGAAGGAGAAAGTGGGATTGTCGTCAGCTTCGCCGCCCAAGAGGGCAGCACAGCAGATGACGGAGACGGGTTCCACAGCCCCTATACTGAGGCCCTGCTTGCGTCATTGGATGAACCTGGGCTTGAGATAGGCCGCCTGTTCCGTCGCGTGCGCGCAACAGTGCGCGAACTTACAGATGACCGCCAGGTTCCGATTGAACGCATGCAGCTGCCAGACGAAGCGATCTACCTGGCGGGGGCTGCCACAGGGCCGGTCGTGCAGCAGCCTGTCGCGCCCGTTGCCCCCAAGGTGGAGGATGCTCCGGTCGTGCGCGAAGACCCGCTTGTCGTATACTTGGACGCTGTTGCAAGTGGCGAACGGGGCCCGCTAGAGGATTTTCTGGCCCGATATCCCAACCATTCCCGAGCACCGGATGCGCGAAAACTGGTGGATGCTTTCGCCGACCGTGATTTCTGGGAGATCACAGTCAAAAAGAACACGGCCACCGCCTACCGAACTTACCTGCTGGCCTTCTCAAACGGTCAATATGTCGATGACGCTGCAGCGCGGATCGCGGCGCTGGAAAAACCTGTCGCGCCCGAGCAGCCTCTGCAGCCACCCAAACCGCCTCAGGTAAACCGCGGAGAGAGTGGTGTGGCGACCGACATGGTTGGCATCCGAAGCCAGTGTCCATCACAGACCGGGCCTTGGGTGGTGACGTCGATCAAGTCCAATGACACGTTGTTTGTGCGTGCCGGACCGGGCACACAGTACGCCCCGATCGGTGAACTGCCGTTCAATGCGCAAGGTGTCAGCCATGTTTCCTGCCAAAGCTCTGGTTGGTGTGAAGTGGTCTATGGCTGCATCAAGGGATACTCGTTTGGCAGATATCTGAGCGACAGGTCCAGCTCTGCGGCCCGGTCGCGGTTTTCTGGAAACTACCGCGTCACCGACCATCCGATGGATGAGGCCCTGAACGTACGCTCTGGTCCTGGAACCGACTATCAAATCGTCGCAGAACTGCCGCCGACGGCCAATGGTATCTATGTGACCGATTGCCAGGTCGAAAAAGGCTATCGGATGCGCTGGTGCGCGGTCTCTTGGGGCGGGATCTCTGGTTGGTCCTACGGACGGTATCTGCGGAACCAAGCGACGGGGCAAAAGCCGGCCCCTTGACGTGTGATCTCTGCCGGTCCTGCTGAGCCAGTGTGCAACCGTTTGGCAAGGATATCCCCGCCAACAGACATCTTGGCACCCGCATGTCGCGGTCACGTGCCCTGGGTATCGCGTGTTGCTCTGCGATGGACGGTGGTCATTCAAGCTTGCGGTCGGCGTCGTGCAGCCATGTGACGTTTAGCGACTGTGACGTCCATGCCGGGCCACGTTATCGTCTGGTCAAGCCGCCATTGGGTCAGGTCAGCGGTCAGGGTCGAATTCAAAATCTGGCAAACTGTCGAAGGCCAGTTTTAGCGCGTCGCCCCAACCTGTGGAAATCGTGTTGAAATAGGGGTCGTCTCTGCTGATCCTTCGCTCTGTGCCACGCACAAAGCTGCCATCTTCATAGATTTGAAGATCCAAGGGCAAGCCAACTGACAGGTTCGCCTTGATCGTTGAATCAAAGCTGACCAACAACAGCTTTACCGCGTCTTCGAAATGCATTGAGGGATCATAGGCCCGAACCAGAATGGGACGGCCATATTTGGTCTCGCCGATCTGGAAATAGGGCGTGTCCTCGCCAGCTTCGATAAAGTTGCCCTCGGGATAGATCAGAAACAAACGGGGATCGCTGCCCGCAATCTGACCGCCCAAGATCAGCGTCGCGCCAAAGCCGGCATCCGCCTGTTGGCCATTGCGGGAATGACCGTCGATCACCTCGCGCAGAAGCCCCGAGACAAGCTGGGCAGCCTGAAACATTGATGGCACCTGCAGAATCGACGGATCGCGATCATCCGGCGCCTTGGTGCGTTCTTCAAGCAGGCTGACAACCGCCTGTGTCGTTGCCAGATTGCCCGATGACATCAGGGTGATGACCCGCTCTCCGGGAAGCTCCCATGTGGTCATTTTGCGGAACGTCGACACGTTGTCGACACCGGCATTTGTCCGCGTGTCGGACATGAAAACCAGACCGCGGTCCAACCGCATTCCCACGCAATAGGTCACCAGACTGCCCTTTCGTTACTGGCTCTGGCTCTGCTGTTGCGACGACACCGTCAGGGACACGGTCAGGTTCTCAGCGGTAGAGCCATAGAGGTGCCCGGATACAGGGGCTGCCTCGGAATAGTCCAGCCCTGTTGCGACACGAACGTATTTTTCATCCGGGGATATTTCATTGGGCACATCGAACCCAACCCAACCCAGCGCGTCCACATGGACCTCGGCCCAGGCATGTGTTGCTTCCTGCTCTTCGTTGTCCTGCATCATCAGATAGCCCGAGACATAGCGAGACGGAAACCCAAGGTGGCGGGCGCAGGCGATAAAAACATGGGCATGGTCCTGGCACACGCCCTTGCCGGCAGCCAAGACCTCTTCGGCGCTGGATGTGCTGTTTGTCGCACCGGTTTCATAGCGTACGGCCGCCAGCACACGGGCAGAGAGATCGTGGAGCAGGCCAAGGTCCGTTTCCCCTGTGGCCAGTTTCGCCAGGTCGCGGCAGGCTTTTCCTGCCTTGGTTTGGGGCGTGTCTCTTTGGAATAGCCACAACGGGGTATGGCCCTCATGAGGCCCCACAACGCCGTGGGTGTTTGACAACTGCACCAAGCCTTCGGCCCGCACCACCAACGATTGCGCGCCGGGTTCAAAGCTGAACAGTTCGACGGTATTGCGGTTGTGGTCCTCAAAGCCAAGCTCTCGTTTGCCACCGTCGACGGTTGTCGACCATTGCAGCACAGTCTGCGCGCGCGTTGATTTGGGTGTCAGGCGCACTTGTTGCAAGCCGTAGTCAACCGGCTGATCGTAGTTGTATTTCGTGACGTGGGAAATTCGCAAAAGCATGGCGTCACTCATAAAAGCGATAGTCGATTTCGATCTGGCGAGACAGGTCTGCCAGTGCGGCCAGAAAGTCCTGAATATATTCGTGCAGTCCGTAGTCAAAAATGGCGTCGATGTCATGGGACATAAAGCGGCGACACAGGGTATCTATGCGGGCATGACTGTCCAGTTGTTGTCCGTAGTCACTGGCCAGATAACTCAGGTTCGCCCGGATCTTCGAACAGCAAAAGTTCAGGCTGCGCGGCATCCGTTTGTCCAGCAAAAGGAACTGCGCAATTTCACGCGGCCGGATCTTGTGGCCATGGGTCATACGATAGCCACCCTCGGCACTGACGGACCGCAGGATCGTTTCCCATTGGACGTTGTCCAACCGTGATCCCACGGACGAGGCCATGGGCAGCAGCACATAGTATTTGACGTCAAGGATGCGTGCGGTGTTGTCGGCGCGCTCCATAAAGGTGCCGATGCGGATGAAGTCGTAGATGTCGTTGCGCAAGAGCGTTCCGTGCATGGCCCCCCGCACAAATGCACTGCGCTGGCGGATGGCAGACAGAACCTGCGGTAGGTCGCGTTCACTGACACGACGGGACAGCAAGTCCTTGATCTTCAGATAGGCTGCGTTCACGGCTTCCCAGCTTTCATGAGTCAATGCCGTGCGAACCATCCGGGCGTTGTTGCGTGCTGTCTCGACCGAGCACAAGACCGAGGAGGGATTGTCCTTGTCTCGCAGCATCCAATCGATGGCATTTTCACGCGTGGCGGTTTCGTATTTTTGGGCATGGCCGGCGCTTACTGCGGCGGTCCGCAAGATAGAGGCCCATTCGCCATCGCTGTCAGACCCACGGGTCAAAGCAATGCGCTGTCCGGTTTCGATCATCCGTGCTGTGTTTTCCGACCGTTCCAGCTGACGCGACATCCAGAACAGGCCGCCTGCGGTTTTTCCAAGCATCGTCCTAGTCCTCCAGCACCCAGGTGTCCTTGGTGCCGCCACCCTGTGACGAATTCACCACGAGCGAGCCCTTTTTCAAGGCAACACGCGTCAGGCCTCCGGGGGTGATGTTCACCCCATCAGGCGAGACAAGAACATAAGGCCGCAGGTCGACATGGCGGGGCGCGAGCCCCGACTTGGTGAAGATCGGCACCGTCGACAGGCTGAGTGTGGGTTGCGCGATGTAGTTGTTTGGGCGCGCCCGCAGCTTGGATTCAAATGCGGCCAATTCCTTTTTGGACGAGGTCGGACCGATAAGCATCCCATAGCCACCGGATCCATGCACTTCTTTGACGACCAGATCCTTCAGGTTGTCGAGCACATATTTCAAGCTGTCAGGTTCATTGCAGCGCCATGTTGGGACGTTTTCAAGGATGGCCTTTTCCCCGGTATAGAACTCGACGATCTCAGGCATGTAGCTGTAGATTGCCTTGTCATCCGAAATGCCTCCGCCTGGCGCATTGGCAATTGTGATCCGGCCGGCACGATAGACATCCATGATGCCGGGCACGCCCAGCATGCTGTCAGGGTTGAAGTTCAGCGGATCAAGGAAATCGTCGTCAATGCGCCGGTACAGCACATCAATCGGCTGATATCCCCGTGTTGTGCGCATGGCGACATGGCCGTCGACGATTCGAAGATCCGAACCTTCGACCAATTCCACGCCCATTTTGTCAGCAAGAAAGGAATGTTCGTAGTAGGCTGCGTTGTAGATCCCCGGGGTCAGAACCGCCACGGTAGGAGGGCCGTTGCAGCCCTCGGGCGCGCAGGCTGCCAGCGACTGTTGCAGAGCACGCGGATAGCCCGAAACAGGCTGCACCCGGGTTTGGCTGAACAGCTCGGGAAACATTTGCAACATGGTTTCGCGGTTTTCCAGCATGTAGCTGACACCCGACGGCGTGCGGGCGTTGTCTTCCAGCACATAGAACGTGTCTTCGTCGGTCCGCACCAGATCGATCCCGACAATGTGGGTATAGATCCCGCCGGGTGGGCGCACGCCGATCATGTGGGGCAGATAAGCTTCGTTTTTTTCGATCATTTCGCCTGGGATACGTCCGGCGCGAATGATCTCTTGGCGGTGATAAATGTCATCCAGAAAGGCATTGATTGCGCGCACACGCTGGTCAATGCCCTTTGACAGCTTTTTCCATTCGCGCGCCGATATGACCCGAGGAATGATGTCGAACGGGATCAAGCGCTCTTCCGCCTCTTCGCGGCCGTATACGTTAAAGGTGATGCCGGTCAGTCGAAACAGCTCTTCTGCCTCGCGTTGTTTGGCGCGCAGGCGTGCGGGCTGTTCACCGTCGAACCAATCTGAGAATTTCTTGTAGGGCGCCCGGGTCTGTCCGGTCAGCCCCCACATTTCGTCGAAATACTCTGTCATTCGCTGTCTTTTTCTATCAACGTCTTCAATGTCAAAAGAACCGTAACACGATAAGCTTGGCCAGAGGCCAGTCCAAAATGCCCAGGGTGTCAAAAATGACACGCCTATTTTTTGGGCAGATCCGTGGATCGTAGGCATGCGCCCGTTGAGGAATGTGACACCTGGACGGGTCAACGGGGCTTTCCTGTCGGCTCTGACCGTCCTAGAACAGCAGAAAATGGGAGCGCTCACATGACATTCGTATTGGCCATCGATCAGGGAACGACCTCAACCCGGGCAATCGTCTTTGACGGTGCGCTTGGCGTGGTTGCCAGTGCACAGCAAGAGTTCGATCAACATTTTCCTGCCAGTGGCTGGGTCGAGCATGAGGCAAGCGATCTTTGGACAACCACGCTTGCGACATGCAAGACCGCCCTGACCAAGGCAGGGATTTCCGCGGGGGATGTTGCGGCGATCGGCATCACCAACCAACGCGAGACGACCTTGATCTGGGATCGCGCTACGGGGGAACCGTTGCACCGCGCGATCGTCTGGCAGGACAGGCGCACCTCTGACCTGTGCCAAACCCTGAAAGCCGACGGGCACGAAGAGTTGGTGACCGCAACGACGGGCTTGTTGATGGACCCATATTTCAGCGGCACCAAACTGAAATGGCTTTTGGACAATGTGGACGGCGCACGCGCCAAAGCCGATGCCGGAGAGCTTGCCTTTGGCACCGTTGACAGCTGGTTGATCTGGAACCTGACCGGTGGTGCCGCGCATGTGACCGATGCCACCAATGCCGCGCGCACGATGCTCTATGACATCCATGCCGGTGCATGGTCGACGGAAATGTGTGCGCTGCTGGACATTCCGATGTCGGTCCTGCCGCAGGTCAAGGATTGCGCTGCCGAGTTTGGCCAGACCGAGGCAGAGCTGTTCGGGAGTGAGATTCCCATCCTTGGCGTTGCCGGCGATCAGCAGGCGGCGACGGTTGGGCAAGCCTGTTTTCAGCCCGGGATGCTGAAATCGACCTATGGCACCGGGTGCTTTGCCTTGTTGAACACCGGCGATGCTCCGGTGGTTTCCAAGAATCGTTTGCTGACAACGATTGCGTATCAGTTGGATGGCAAACCGACCTATGCGCTGGAAGGGTCAATTTTCATTGCCGGGGCGGTCGTGCAATGGCTGCGTGACGGGCTGGGTGTCGTCGCCTCGGCGGCTGAAACACAGGACCTCGCCGAGGGTGCAGACCCGGCGCAAGAATTGATCCTGGTGCCTGCATTTACCGGATTGGGCGCGCCCTATTGGAATGCGGACTGTCGCGGGGCGATTTACGGCCTGGCACGGAATTCCGGTCCGGCAGAGTTTGCGAGGGCTGCGCTTGAAAGCGTGGCTTTCCAGACACGCGATCTGCTTGAGGCGATGCAGGGGGATATGGGCAGTGTTGGCAACAGCCAGTTGCGCGTCGATGGCGGGATGAGCGCCAACAATTGGGCCATGCAGTTTCTGTCCGATATCCTGGGCGCGCCGGTGGATCGGCCCAAGGTGCTTGAGACGACTGCAAAGGGGGCTGCATGGCTGGCGGGGTATCGCGCGGGCGTCTATCCCGGTCCGCAAGAGTTCGCCGCGACCTGGGCGTTAGAGCGCAAGTTCGACCCGATGATGGATCCGCAGACCCGTAAACGCCGCTATGCTGCGTGGCAGCGGGCTGTGCAGGCCACGCTGGACGTGTGATGCGCCCCTGCGGTCAAGGGGGCTTTGCTGGACTTCCAGCGTGACGTGCTATCTGCTTGGCGCAAGGCGGGCAGGATATATGCTGAAAATAGACACAGTTACAAAATCTTATGGCAATGCCGCGCAGAAGCATGAGGTTCTGCGCGGCGTGTGCGTTGAGCTGGCTGCGGGTGAGACGCTGGCGCTGACCGGCGAAAGCGGCAGCGGCAAAAGCACACTCCTGCACCTTGCCGCGGCGCTGGATGGCTTTGACAGCGGAGAGATCGTTCTGAATGGGATTGCCTATTCGGGTCTGGATGATCGCGGCAGGGCGCGGTTGCGCCGCGAAACACTTGCGCTTGTATTTCAGCAATTCAGCCTCGTTCCCAGTCTGACAGTGGCGGAAAACATCCTGTTTCACGCGCGTTTGGCGGGACGTCCTGATCCCTCCTGGGCGGCCGAGGTGACCGAGCGTCTTGGACTTGCGGCTTTGGCCCAGCGCTGGCCCGAGGCCTTGTCTGGTGGCCAACAGCAGCGTGTGGCCATTGCCCGCGCGCTGGCTGCGCGCCCACAACTTTTGCTGGCTGATGAACCCACCGGAAACCTTGATGAGGATACGGGAACGCGGGTGCTTGATCTGATGCTTGACCTGGTGCGGGAAACGGGTGCCGCATTGTGGTTGGTCACGCATTCCGATGCTGTCGCTCGCCGGGTGGGTCGGCGTGTGCATCTGAGCAGTGGTGTCCTGTCGTGACCTGGATTGCCTGGGGGGCGTTGATGTCGCACTGGCGCCGGCAGCCGCTGCAATTGGTCATCCTGGGTCTTGGTCTTGCTTTGGCGACAGCGCTTTGGTCAGCGGTACAGGCGATCAACGCTGAGGCGCGGGCATCCTACAGCCAGGCCTCTGAGCAGCTGGCGGCAGGTACTGGGGCGGTTATTGATCGTCCGGGCAGCGACATCGCGGTTGAGACCTACGCCAGAATGCGCCGTGCCGGCTGGGATGTTGCGCCAGTGTTGCAGGGGCGGATTGCCGTCGCGGGCCGCCAGCTTACGGTGGTGGGGATCGACGTTCTGACCCATCCCGCAGCGGCGGTCATATTGGGCGACACCGCAGATCTGAGCGAGAGCGTGACAGGCGAGGGCCGGCTTTTCGCGCGGCCGGATCTGCAAACTGCGTTGGCGACCACACCGGGTTTGCCACCGATAGTGTCGAACCCCGCGATTCCACCCGGCGAGGTCTGGACGGATTTGTCCGTGGCAGAGCGGCTGCTAAACCGGGCGGGGCGGCTTTCACATGTGTTGGTGCTGCAGTCCGATCACGAGGCTCTTGAACCAGAAAGCTTCGCCTCGGGCCTGCGACTGCGTCCCGAAGGCAGCCAGGACACCGCCCAGCTGACCCGCAGTTTTCACTTGAATTTGACAGCCTTCGGGTTTCTGGCTTTTGGCGTTGGCTTGTTCATCGTCCACGGGGCTATTGGTCTTGCGTTTGAACAGCGCCGTACGTTGTTTCGGACGTTGCGCGCGCTTGGCGTGCCGCTGCAAAAGCTGGTGCTGGTTCTAAGCTTTGAACTTCTGGGGCTGGCTGTGTTCGCGGGGGCGGCTGGGTTGGTCCTGGGGCACGTTTTGGCGGCAGCGCTGTTGCCCGATGTCGCGGCGACGTTGCGCGGACTGTATGGCGCGCCGGTCGAGGGTGCGCTTGGATTTCGCTGGCACTGGGCCGTTGCAGGGCTGTCCATGGCTGTCGGAGGCGCCGTCGTGGCGGGCGCCAGTGCTCTTGTCAAGTTGCGACACCTGCCGATCCTCGCGGGATCCACCGTTTCGGTCTGGGCCGAGGTCGGGCGCGTGGGCATCCGGCGACAGGCCATGGGCGGGGTGTTTCTGGCCGCTTTGGGGGCCCTGGTATTCGTGGTTGCTGATGGTTTGGTGGCGGGATTCGCGCTTCTGGCCGGGCTCTTGTTGGGTGCTGCGCTGTGCTTGCCCCTGTGTCTTGCGGGCGTGCTGAAACTGGGCCAGGTCGTAGCACGGGGACCTGTCGCGCAGTGGGTCTGGGCCGATGCTCGTGCGCAGCTTCCGGGCCTGTCACTGGCGCTGATGGCGCTGATGTTGGCCTTGGCAACAAACGTTGGTGTTTCAACCATGGTATCCAGCTTTCGGCTGACCTTTACCGGGTGGCTTGACCAGCGTCTGGCGGCCGAAATCTATGTTACCGCGCGCGATGATACACAAGGCGCCGAGATCACGTCCTGGCTGGCACCACGCGTGCAGGCCGTGTTGCCGATCCGGTCTGCGACTGATCAGTTGAATGGGCAATCGGCGACGATTTTCGGGATTATCGATCATCAGACCTATCGCCTTAACTGGCCCTTGCTGGACGCCGTCCCCGATGTCTGGGCGCGCGTTGCCAAGGGTCAGGGGGTCTTGATCAACGAGCAAATGGCACTTCGGCAGGATGTGTCGCTGGATGATATCTTGCCGTTTGCTGGACAAAGCTTGCCCGTCGTGGGCGTCTACTCTGACTATGGCAATCCCAGGCCACAGGCCATTGTTGGGATGGACCTGCTGCTGTCGCTCTACGGCGACGTACCAAATTACAGGTTTGCCATCCGTATCCCTGCACAAGAGGTCGACGCCCTGCGTGCCGCCATAGCAGAGCGCTTTGACCTGCCGCCCGGGGGGGTGCGGGCCAACACTGAGGTCAAACAGTTTTCAAAGGCGGTTTTCGAAAACACCTTTGTGGTCACCGGAGCGTTGAATGCTTTGACGCTGGGGGTGGCGGGGTTTGCAATCCTGACCAGTCTCTTGACCCTTTGGACAGGTCGTTTGCCTCAGATTGCACCGGTTTGGTCGATGGGCCTGACGCGGAAGACCATAGCCATGGTCGAATTGGTTCGCAGTCTCTTGCTGGCGGCCTTCACAGCCTTGGTGGCTGTTCCCGTCGGGCTTGGATTGGCATGGGTGCTGTTGAACGTCATCAACGTCGAGGCCTTTGGCTGGCGATTGCCGATGTTCCTGTTTCCTGCCGATTGGGCCATCCTTGCGGGGCTTGCGCTTTTTGCCGCGGCGCTGGCTGCTGGCTGGCCGTCATGGCGCATGGCGCGTGTTACACCCGCTGAATTGTTGAAGGTTTTCGCCAATGATCGCTAGATGCTTGATCCTGCTGGCCAGCCTGTCTGCCTCTGCCGTGGGGGCGCAGGGGTTTGCCGGTCTGGGCACAACCACGCAGGGCTTTGCCATGCCTGATGCGCAGAAGGCGTTGACGTTCCCTCGGGATCATCTTTCCCATGACGCGTTTCGGATTGAGTGGTGGTATCTGACGGCCACGCTGGACGGTGCCGATGGCCGGGACTACGGTTTGCAGTGGACTTTGTTTCGAACCGCCATGGAACCTGGAGAGGATGTCGGCTGGTCTTCACCGCATGTCTGGTTGGGTCACGCGGCCGTGACCACTCCGGATCGCCATTTCGCAGCAGAAAAGTTCGCGCGCGGCGGAATTGGGCAGGCTGGCGTCAGCGGGGATCCGTTTGATGCATGGATCGACGACTGGCAGCTGGTTTCAGATGACGCAGAGTTCGAGGTGATGCGCGCACGCGCAGGGGCCAGCACCTGGGGCTACGAGGTTTCATTGACAGCCAATGGCCCCCTTGTTGCGCATGGAGAGGGCGGTTATTCCGTCAAGTCGCCGTCAGGACAGGCCAGTCACTACTATTCACAGCCGTTCTTTGCGGTTTCCGGTGTCCTGACCCTGCCCGACGGCCCGGTTGCAGTGACAGGCAAGGGCTGGCTGGACCGCGAGTGGTCAAGTCAGCCTCTGGCCGAGGATCAATCCGGTTGGGACTGGTTTTCGTTAAGCTTTGACAGCGGTGACAAACTGATGGCCTTTCGCTTGCGAGATGGCGGTGCGGGTTTTCGATCGGGGACCTGGATAAGCGCGGATGGACAGGTGCAGCGCCTTGGCGATGACCAGATTGTGGCCACACCGCTTGACCTTGTTGCTGTGGCGGGCCGCGACATACCGGTGCGTTGGCGTCTGCAGGTGCCGCTTTACGGTGTGGACGTAGAAGTCTCAGCGCTGAACCCCAACAGTTGGATGGATCTCTCCATTGCCTACTGGGAAGGCCCACTGACTGTCTCGGGGTCCCATCAGGGACGCGGATACCTGGAGATGACAGGTTATGAATGACAGATTGCCTTTCACGCGTGATCTGGTGCTGATCGGGGGAGGGCATACCCATGCGTTGGTGCTGCGCAAATGGGGGATGTCCCCCTTGCCGGGCGTGCGTGTGACCGTGATCAACCCCGGCCCAACTGCGCTCTATTCGGGCATGTTGCCGGGGTTTGTGGCTGGTCACTACACCCGAGACGATCTCGATATTGATCTGATCCGTCTCGCCCGCTTTGCCGGGGCCCGCATGGTGATCGGAACAGCCTCTGGCATTGATCGTCACGCCGGGTTGATCGAGGTGCCCGGGCGGCCGC
Source organism: Paracoccaceae bacterium (assembly GCA_022448925.1). Classification (GTDB taxonomy): domain Bacteria; phylum Pseudomonadota; class Alphaproteobacteria; order Rhodobacterales; family Rhodobacteraceae; genus JAKVCP01. The sequence goes on along the minus strand of JAKVCP010000008.1, from coordinate 32,843 downwards.
CGATTGGATATGATCTGGCCTCGGTTGATGTCGGTGTCACATCCCGGATCACAAACATTCCCGGGTTTGCCGATCACGCTGTGCCGGCCAAGCCATTGGGACGTTTCGTGCAGCGGTGGGAAGACTTCTCTGCAAGCCCAGGCCGGGCGCGGATCGCAGTGATTGGCGGAGGTATTGCGGGATGTGAACTGGCCTTGGCCATGCACTTTGCCCTCCGGGCGCGCGGAATGGACGCGCAGGTGACCGTGATCGATCGGGCCGAGATCGGCCAGGAGTTGCCCGCCCGCAAACGCCGGGCGCTCTTGGCGGCAATGCAGCGCAACAAAGTGGCACTTGTTGCCGGGGCGCAGGTCAGCCAGATTGATGCCGGCATGGTTCACCTGACCGGGCGCAGACCTATCGAGGCCGACCTCATCGTTGGCGCCGCCGGCGCTTGCGCGCACCCTTGGCTGCGTAAAACAGGGTTGACCCTGAAGGGGGGGTTCATCACCGTGTCGCCGACACTTCAGTCCAGTGACCCTGCCATTTTCGCAGCCGGTGACTGTGCAGATCTGGCTTATGCTCCGCGCCCCAAGGCCGGAGTCTTTGCCGTGCGGGCCGCACCGGTGCTGTACGACAATCTGGTGGCAGGCTTATCTGGCGGATCCATGCGCGCTTTTGCGCCTCAAAAAAACTATCTCAAGCTGATTTCGTTGGGTGCGAAACGGGCCTTGGGGCATCGTTTCGGTGTTTGTGTTCAGGGTGCGGCGGTTTGGCGACTGAAAGACCGGATCGACCAGCGCTTTATGCGCAAATTTCGTGAGTTGCCGTCCATGCCACCCCCAACGATGCCGAAGCGTCACGCGCTTGGCATGTCCGAGGCGCTTGGGCCCAAGCCGTTGTGTGGCGGATGCGGCGCCAAGGTGGGGCGCGGGGTTCTGGGGGCAACGCTGACCCGCTTGCCTGCCACGGCGCGGGCTGATGTTCTGTCGTTGCCGGGCGATGACGCCGCAACCTTGCAGTTTGCGGGCACACGGCAGGTTCTGACCACAGATCATCTGCGCGCATTTACCGATGATCCGGTTGTGATGGCCCGGATCACCGCGGTACATGCGCTGGGCGACATTTGGGCCATGGGGGCGGCACCGCAGGCGGCTCTCGCCTCTGTCACGCTGCCACGTCTCAGCCCTGCACTGCAGGCACGGACCTTGGACGAAATAATGATCTCTGCCAACGAGATCATGACGCAGGCTGGTGCGGTGATTGTTGGGGGGCACAGCACGGTCGGCGCCGAACTGACGATCGGCTTTACCGTGACAGGCCTGTGTGACAAGGCGCAGATCACGCTGTCGGGCGCACAGGTCGGCGATGCCTTGATCCTGACAAAGCCTTTGGGCACAGGTGTCATTCTGGCTGCCGAAATGCAACGCGCAGCACGTGGTGCGTGGGTCGCGGCTGCGCTTGCATCGATGGCTCGCCCGCAGGCAGAGGCGGCACAGGTTTTGACCGAGGCCAATGCTATGACTGATGTCACCGGTTTTGGCCTGGCAGGTCATCTGCTTGGCATCTGCGAGGCATCCAGCGTTGGTGCCTGCCTGACCCTTCGGGACATTCCCGTTTTGCAAGGCGCCTTGGAACTGGCCTCAGAGGGGCACAGGTCCACGTTGTTTGGCGACAATGCCGCGCTGGTACCCGGCCTCGCACAGGATCCGTTGACCGAGTTGCTGTTCGATCCTCAAACCGCCGGAGGCCTGATGGCCGCTGTCGCTCCAAATGCCGCGCAGTCCGTGTTGGCCAGGCTTCGAGCGCTTGGATTTCCAGCAGCACAGATCGGCACCGTGACGGAAAACGTGGGTCAGATCACGGTGTCCTGAAGTGCCTGGGCCACCTTTGTGGCGACCCTCTTGATACCGGTCGCGTCCAGGGAATCGGCCTGTACGATCCGGGCGGGTTGCTGTCCCGAAATACTGCGGGATTTGGCATATGCGGGATCGTAGTGCTGCACCATCAGGGCGCGGGTCAGCCCGGGCAGATCACCCTGGGCGATCTGTTCAAACCAACCATCAATCACATCATGTCCCCGGAATTTGTGCAGGGGTGCCAAGGCGGTGCGTAACCGCTCGGCATCGGCCAGAACATCGGCATAGGCCTCTACAAGATAGGCGGTTCTGTCCTCGATCGGTGCCGCAATCTCGATCCGGGGTGCCGTTTTCATGACCTCCCATAGGGCCGGGGGGATGAGCCGGTCACCGATTTTGCTCGATTCCGCTTCGACAACAACCGGGCGGCTCGGATCAAGACCGTGCAGCACAGCGGCCAGCCGGCTTTCGAACATTTTCTGGCTGGGCTGCTCGCCCAGACCACCAAGCAACGAGCCGCGATGCCCCGCGGCCCCTTCCAGATCCAGAACTTGTACGCCCAGCGTGGCCAGATGGTGCAGGATCTCTGTCTTGGCGGTCCCTGTGTAGCCGTCAAGCAGCACAACCCGATGCGGAATCACGCCGTCATACAACAGTGTATTCACGAGACAACGGTAGGTCTTGTAGCCACCCGCGATAACGTCGGCACGCCAACCGATTTGACCCAGCATCCAGGAAAATGCGCCTGATCGCTGCCCGCCACGCCAGCAATAGACCAAAGGTCGCCATGCGCCATCCCGGTCACGCAGGGGACCAGCGATGTGGTCTGCTGCGTTTCGAAACACCAGCGCCGCACCGGTCTTGCGGCCCATGAAGGGGCTTTGTTGCTTGTAGGTCGTCCCGACGTCAGCGCGCTCTTGGTTCGATAGCACGGGCAGATTGATTGCGCCCGGGATATGGTCCTCGGCGAATTCGGCTGGGCTGCGGACGTCGATAACAGTATCAAAGCCGTGGTTCAAAAGCGCGTTCAGTGTGTCAAATGTCTGGGCCATACCGGCACAGGTAGCCTGCTACGCGACAAGAGGAAAGCATGTTGCCATTGGCAGGGCGCAAAGGCTAGCGTGCCCAGGCAACACTGGGACCCATATGCGCGCATTTTTTGATCCTCGCCAGCTTGACCATGATCCGCAGATGTTCATCAAGTCAGGCGCCATGATGCCGAACCCCGAACAGCCAGAGCGCGCGCGGGTGCTTCGGGCCGGGGCAGAGGCTGCAGGTGCGGTCTTTGAAACGCCCAGTCACTATGGAATGGCGCCTTTGGTTGCGGTGCACAGTCCCGAATATCTTTGGTTTTTGCAGACCATTCATGGCCGCTGGCAGCGTTTGCCGAATGCCACAGACGAGGTGATCCCGAATGTGCATCCGATCTGGCATCCCGCAAGCTATCCGACAGGGGCAGTTGGGCAGGCGGGCTATCACCAGGCGGATACGGCCTGTCCAATTGCTGCGGGTACGTGGACGGCGGCCTATTGGTCGGCACAAACGGCAGTCAGCGGGGCGCAGGCTGTGCTGGATGGTGAAACTGCCTATGCATTGTCGCGGCCCCCGGGACATCATGCATTTTCAGACAAGGCCGGGGGGTTTTGCTTTTTGAACAATGCAGCGATTGCTGCGCAGGTCCTGTGCACGGCTGGCCGGCGTCCTGCGATCCTCGATGTGGACGTGCATCACGGCAACGGCACGCAGGGAATTTTCTATGAGCGTGGCGACGTGCTGACCGTCTCGATCCATGCGGACCCGTCGGATTTTTATCCGTTCTTCTGGGGGCACACGTCCGAGCGCGGCGCAGCCGAGGGCGCAGGCTGCAATCTGAACCTGCCTGTGCCATTTGGGACTGATGATGCCGCGTATATGCCGGTATTGGATACCGCGCTTGCGGCAATTGCCGCGTTCAACGTTGATGTTCTGGTGGTCTCGCTTGGCCTTGATGCGTTCGAGGGCGATCCTTTTCAGGCGCTTAAGATCACCACATCGGGGTTCTGTCGCATGGGTGAACGTATTGCGGCAACCGGCCTGCCGTTGCTGATTGTGCAGGAAGGCGGCTACCTTTGCGATGATCTTGGCGCGAATTTGTCTGCGTTTCTGACGGGGGTGCAGGATGCCTGATGAAAGCTGGCCTGTGGTCCGCACGGTTGGGGTTGACCGGATCCTGGTCAGTTTTGGCGCCTCGTTGTCAGAGCGCGCCAATCGGGCGGCGCTTGCCCTGCGTGCGGCCATAGAAACACAGGCCTGGCCGGGCGTTACCGAAACAACAACATCTCTGGTTTCTGCCTGCGTTGTGTTTGATCCGCTTGAGTTGCCTCATGCAAAGCTTGAGGCACAGTTGTGGACGTTGATCGGGCAACGCGACTGGTTTTCGGCGGTCTTGCCCGAGGGCCGCCGCCGCTGGAATGTGCCCACAGTCTATGGCACCGAGCTTGCGCCACAACTGGACGAGGCCGCCCAGGTGGCGGGACTGACCCGGTCTGAGGCTGTCGCCTCATTGTCTGAAAAGCCGGTGCGGGTTCAGACCATCGGATTCTCGCCGGGCATGCCTTATCTTGGCCATCTGCCAGAGGTTTGGGATATCCCGCGCCAGCAAGATCTTAGCCCGACTGTTCCGGCGGGAGCCCTTGTGGTGGCGGTGCGGCAGCTTGTGTTGTTTTCTGTCACCACGCCAACGGGATGGCGGCATGTTGGACAGACCGCTTTGCAGCTCTTTCAGCCGCAGGCAGATCCTCCCTTTGTTTTGCGGCCCGGCGATGAGGCGCGGTTCACGCCGGTTGACCGCGACACCTTTGAATCGTTGCAGGCGGACCCCATGGGGGGCGCCACCTACGAGGTGATTTGATGGGCACCATGCAAATCACGCGGATCGGACCGGGGGCCAGCCTGCAGGATCTGGGTAGGCCTGGCTGGTTGGCGCAAGGGCTGTCTCGGGGGGGTGCAGCGGATCGTTTGGCCGTGTATGAGGGCGCCGCCCTGTTGGGGCAGTCTGCAGCCTTGGCGGCGCTGGAGCTGCCCGGTGCCGGGGGCGTTTTTGTCTTTGAACAGGACACGCGCGTGGCCCTGACCGGGGCGCCGATGGATGCCTCGGTCGGGGGGCGGTCCATGGCTTGGAATGCCAGCCATCTGGTCCCTTCAGGCGCCCCCCTGACGCTTGGAGCAATACGGGCGGGGGTCTATGGGTATCTTCATGGCGGGGGCGGTTTCGACGCGCCCCCAAGTCTGGGAGGGCGGGCGGCACAGTTCACCGCCGGTCTTGGAACAGCGCTTCAGGCGGGTGACCGGGTGCGTCTTGGGGCGGACGGTGCCGCCACGACGGGGTACGCTCTGGATGTCACTCCCCGGTTCAATGGCGGAACCGTCCGCGTGGTGTCCAGTTTGCAGACATCGATGTATGGCGCGGAAACCGTCAACCGCTTTGCCAAGACCATATTCACGCGCGATACGCGTGCCAACCGCATGGGTGTGCGCCTGAACTCCGATGGCGAAGGCTTCCTTGTCGAAGGCGGTCTGAGCGTTCTCTCAGAGGTCATCACCCCGGGTGACATACAGGTCACGGGTGATGGCGCGCCCTATGTCCTGATGTCGGAATGCCAGACCACCGGAGGTTATCCGCGCATTGCCACCGTGCTGCCAGCGGATCTGCCACGTGTCGCGCAAACACCTTTGGGGGCCAAGGTATGTTTTGAATTTGTCACGCTGGACGAGGCGGTCGACATCGAGCGTCGCGTACAGACTGCCCGCAGCACCTTGGCGCTGGGGCTGACCCCGCTGATACGGGATCCCCACGACATTTCAGACTTGTTGTCCTATCAACTCATCAGCGGTGTGGTTGCCGGAGATGAAGACACATAAGGAGCCTCCATGACTCAAACCGTCGATCTGAATGCCGATATGGGCGAAAGCTATGGCCCGTGGGTGATGGGCAATGATGCTGAACTCTTGAAGATTGTGAGTTCGGCCAATATCGCATGCGGGCTTCACGCGGGCGATTGGGATGTGATGGCCACCACAATGGCAGATGCCGCGCGCAAAGGCGTTGGGATCGGCGCGCATCCGGGCTTTGCCGATCTGCAGGGATTTGGGCGGCGGCGTGTTTCCATGTCGGGCCAGAGCCTTGCGAACCTGGTGCGGTATCAAGTTGGAGCTGCGATCGCGGTGGCGCGGGCAGCTGGCGGCGAGGTGCGGCACGTCAAGCTACATGGCGCAATGGCCAACATGGCGGCCGAAGATGAGGCAATGGCCAAGGCCGCCTATGAGGCGGTCCTGTCTGTCGATCCAGAGATGATCCTTGTGGTTCTGGCCGGCACCGCACAGGAACGCGCAGCCAGGGCTCTGGGTGCCCGCTGGGCCGGAGAAATCTTTGCCGACCGGGCCTACAACGCCGATGCCACCCTGGTTGATCGCAGCAAGCCGGGGGCCGTGATCCATGATCCAGACATCGCGGGACCGCGCATTGCGGCCATGGTCATGGATGGCGCCATCCATACCGAGGACGGCACCCGTATCCCTGCACGGATCGATACGATCTGCCTGCACGGCGATGGCCAGACAGCTTTGGAAATTGCCCGCTCTGTGCGCACCGCGCTTGAGTTTGCAGGAGTATCCGTTCAGCAGTTTCGCGGGGCTCGTTAGTGCGTTTGGGGTGCCAAAAGCAGCACTTGGACATCTGCGACGTTGGTGCCTGTGGCCTCTGTGATCAGCAGATCGCCTGCACAGGCCAGCGCGGCATGGCTGTCGTTGTTGTCCAACAGCGCCCGCGCATTCGATCCAGCTGCGCTGATACGCGCAACCGTATGAGCGTCTGCATAGCCGCCCGCGGCCATGGTCGGGCCATCGCGCCCGTCGGTGCCACCGCTTAGAAACAGCCAGCGGCCCGCCACGTCTGGTGCAGTCATGGCGACCCTCAGCGCCATTTCCTGATTGCGCCCGCCGCGCCCAGAGCCGGTCAGCGCCACGGTTGTTTCGCCGCCGAAAAGAAAAATCCGGGGTTTGTCGGCTGTGGCAATCAGGCGACAGACCTGGGCAGCGGCAGTGCCCACATCACCGATCAGGGCATCGCAGGCGATCTGGGATATCCAGCCCTTGGGGGTGGCCGACAGCATCGCCTCCAGACTCTGTTTGTTGGATCCGATCAGGATATTGGTTGCCTCTGGCACGGGCGGATTGGCACGCCGGTTTTCCAAGTGGCGCTGCGCATTCGGTGGCATTGCGCTCCAGATCCCAGCCGTTTGCAGCACATCAATCGCGTCCGATGCCGTGCCTATCGGTCCGACTGTGGGGCCTGATGCAATCGCCCGAAGATCGTCGCCAATCACATCCGACAGGATGTAGGCGGTGACCGTGGCAGGCGCCGCGACTTGCAGCAAGCCGCCGCCCTTGAGGCGCGAAAGTTGTTGGCGCACGAGGTTCATGTGCTGAATTTCAAGACCGCTGGCCAGAAGGGCAGAATTGACATGGGCTTTGTCGCTCAGTGTCAAACCGTCGACCGGCGCCGGTATCAACGCGGATCCCCCTCCTGAGATCAGCGCAATCACCCGATCTTGCACTGTGCAGCGCTGCAGCAAATCTACGAGGGCCCGCGCAGCAGTTGCGCCAGCGTCATCCGGAACCGGATGGCCTGCTTTCATCAACCGCGCGCCCGGCACGGTGTCTGTGTTTTGATGATGGGTCACGACCAATGCCTCATGCGGGCCGTGAACATGGGCAAGCGCTTCGGCCATCATCCGAGGGGCCGCCTTGCCGATTGCAACAAGCACTGTTCTGCCGCCATGTGCCGGAGGTGGCAGAGGCGCGCCCTGTAGTTCGCGCCGCAGGGCAAGCGCAGGGTCCGCAGCCGTCACGGCAGCATCGTACAGGGTTCGGGCGATGGTCCGAAGGTCTTGGGTGTCGGACATCAGAGATCCTTGCGAATGGATGCCGCTACCGGCACAGCATGCGGGGGCCTGGGTCCAGCGGTGCCACGCGGGCTTTCCATCAGGTATCGCGGGACCGTTTCGCGGGCGGCTGCGCGCTTGACTGGGCCAGAACCAAATCGGCAGGGCGCCTGTTGCGGCTTAGAGACCATTGGCACGACCGGCAGCTGTTTAAACATTGCAACCTTCCAGGGAATGACTATCAGCAAGCCTAGTATCTCGATTTGCTCATGTCACAAAAGAAAACGTCGATCACTCGACTGCGCGGAACAGCGCAGTCACAGGTGCAGCTGCCTCTGTCAGCCCGAAGGGCGGGTTTAGAACAAAAAGGCCAGAGCCAATCATGCGATGATTGCTGCGCACGGGCGCAAACCGCACCTCATGGGACAGGGCTTGCGGATGGGCCCGGCACAAGGCTTTGACCATCGTGGTCTGGGCATGGGTGGTCAGTATGGGATACCACAGCGCAATCACGCCCACGTTCCACTTGCGATGCAGCTGAGCAATTATTTTTGGCAGCCGCGCAAAATCGTCCTTCAATTCGTAAGATGGATCTATCAGCATCATGCCCCGACGCGGTGTCGGGGGACACAGCGCCTGTGCCATCTCAAAGCCATCGCGCTTGTGGCAATGCGCTCCGGTGCCTCGGAGAGCCGCGCAAAGTTCCGAGAATTCCTTTGGGTGCAATTCAGCGAAATGCGCGGTGTCACAGTCGCGCAACAGCGCTTGCGCAATCAGAGGCGACCCTGGATAGGCCTTGGGGCCATGCTGGGCCTCGATCTGGCGAAGGGCGCGCAGATAGGGACTTGCAGGCGCCAGAGATTCACGCAGCCTGTCAATGCCTTGACTGTATTCGCCGGTCTTCAGTGCCTCTGCTGAGCCCAGATCGTACAGACCCCGTCCACTGTGCGTTTCGAGATAACTAAGCGGTTTTTCCTTCTGGACCATGTAGTCAAGGCAGGCCGCCAAAAGAGCGTGCTTGTGCACGTCTGCCGGATTGCCCGCGTGATATATGTGTTGATAGCTGAGCATGCGGCCGGACATAGGATGCGCGGGCACTGTTGTCACGCAAAGAAACACAAAGGCCCCAGCGACGACCTGCCGTATCTTACGTAATGCAAAACAGCCCGATCGGCTGTCTTGCGGCCCCCGGCGCAGCTCTGCCTATCGCCGGCAGCCTTGTGGGGGCAAAAGCTGCGCGAGCAAGGCTCGCACAGGTCTGGCAAGACGCGCCGGTTTAGACCAGTCGCGACATCTCTTTGGCAGCGCGCACAAAATCACGGAACAAGGGATGGGGATCGAACGGCTTTGATTTCAGCTCTGGGTGGAACTGTACGCCAATGAACCACGGGTGATCGGACCATTCCACGATCTCGGGAAGGCTGCCATCGGGCGACATGCCAGTAAATTTGAGCCCTGCCTGTTCAAGCTGGTCCCGGTACTTGATCGCGACCTCATAGCGATGGCGGTGGCGTTCATCGATCGCCAAAGTGCCGTAAACTTCGGCCACACGTGATCCTTCGGTCAGGGCCGCGTCATAGGCGCCAAGGCGCATGGTTCCGCCCTTGGCATCTTCGACCTTGCGGGTCACTTTCTGATTGCCTTGTACCCACTCTTTCAAGTGATAGACGACTGGTTCAAAACGCTTTTTACCAGATTCATGGTCAAACTCCTCTGACCCTGCATCTGCCACGCCGGCGACATTGCGTGCGGCCTCGATGACGGCCATCTGCATGCCCAGACAAATGCCCAGGTAAGGAACCTTGCGCTCTCGGGCAAACTGAGCGGCCTTTATCTTGCCTTCGGTGCCGCGTTCGCCAAAGCCGCCTGGCACCAGAATGGCGTTGTAGCCTTCGAGGTATGGTGCTGCATCTTCCTTGTCGAAGACCTCGGCATCGACCCATTCGACCTTGACCTTGACCCGGTTGGCCATGCCGCCATGGGTCAAAGCCTCGGCTATGGATTTGTAGGCATCTTCCAGCTGCGTGTATTTGCCGACAATGGCGATGCGAACCTGACCTTCGTGATTGTGAACCCGGTCTGACACATCTTCCCAGGTGCGCAGGTCAGGCCGGGGGGCCGGAGCGATATTGAACGCATCAAGCACGGCCTGGTCCAAACCCTCGCGGTGGTATGCGAGTGGTGCATCGTAGATCGAACTCAGGTCCTGTGCAGCAATCACCGACTCGGGTCGTACATTGCAAAACAGCGCAAGTTTTTCACGCTCCTTGGCGGGGATAGGCCCTTCGGACCGGCAGACCAGAATGTCCGGCGCGATACCGATCGAGCGCAGCTCTTTCACGCTGTGCTGGGTTGGCTTGGTCTTAAGCTCCCCCGAGGCCGCGATAAAGGGCAGCAAAGTCAGATGCATGAACATGCATTGGCCACGTGGCTTGTCCTGGCTGAACTGACGAATGGCTTCAAAAAAGGGCAGGCCCTCAATGTCGCCGACCGTCCCGCCGATTTCACACAGCATGAAGTCGACTTCATCTTCACCGATTTTGATGAAATCCTTGATTTCGTTCGTGACGTGGGGAATGACCTGAATCGTTTTGCCAAGGTAATCCCCGCGGCGTTCCTTTTCCAAAACGTTTGAATAAATGCGACCCGAAGAAATCGAATCTGTCTTGCGGGCTGACACACCTGTAAATCGTTCGTAATGGCCCAGGTCCAAGTCCGTTTCAGCGCCGTCATCGGTGACAAAGACTTCGCCATGTTCAAAAGGACTCATCGTACCTGGATCAACGTTCAGATAGGGGTCCAACTTACGCAGGCGTACCGTGTAGCCGCGTGCCTGCAGCAAAGCACCAAGAGCCGCCGAAGCAAGGCCTTTGCCAAGCGAAGAGACAACGCCCCCGGTGATAAAGATAAAGCGAGCCATGTCGGATTTGCCCCGTGAGTCATTGCGTTTATGGCGCCCACAGCAAAGTCGATTGCCGCCGCATCACGGGACTTAAGCCATATAGGATTCGGATCAAAATTGCAAGGGAACCGCAAGATGCTGTTGCGGTTCTCAACAAACAGTCAAGGTCTAGCTGCCGTTAGTCGGCGCGCGGCACCAGCGGCGTTGTGGTGTCACTGTTTTCCACAGGCGGCGGCAGCAGACCATCCGTTTCAGGCAGGCCCGGAACTTGTTCGGTCGCGTCACCATCAAGATTGATCCGGTCGGTAACCGAACTGTTTGACGCATTGCGCGCCGCAATGATGGTCAGGGTCAGCGACGTGCAAATAAATGCCACTGCCAGGATCCACGTGAATTTGCTCATGGCTGTTGCTGCGGTGCGGCCAGAGACGGCACCGCCTCCGCCACCACCCATACCAAGGCCACCGCCTTCGGACCGTTGCAGCAGCACAACGCCAATCAGCGCGAGCGCCAGCAGAAGGTGGACGATAAGGACAACGTTTTCCATGGGGCGGCCTCAAGTTCGGATCACGGGGCTATCTAGAGCCTGATGACGCCCGCCGCAACCCTTTGTCCGCGTGCAGCCTGTCAAAAAGCGGCGCCGGTACCGAACCCTCGACATCCAATCGCCATCAAGGGCGAAACATCAGGGATCCGGGATGACACGTTTCAAGTTCTGCGCCGCCATGTTGATGTGGACAGGTTTCGCCATGGCCGGCGATCTGACGCTTGTTGATGATGAACCCAGCGAAGGCGTCGCCCGCAATTTTCGTTATGCGGGCCAGGTTTCATCGGGCGACGCGTCACAATTCGACGAAACGGGGAGATGCGTTTTTCACATCGACGCGGTTCCCTGGATTGCGGTCCATGGTGCACAAACACGGCTGGACGGATTGCCATTGCTGCCTTGGGTGCCACTTGGTGTGAACGCCGAAACCACGGAAAAGGGCTTTGTCCTGCTGGAAGACACAGACCTGATCGGGGCAGATCTGACCCAGACAGGTCACCGCAACGTCTCACGAACACAATGCGAGCAGATATGCCGCAACGACGCGAAGTGCGGCGCGTACACTTGGGTGCGAGACACGGCATGGTGTTTCCCAAAAGTGGGGATCAAGGGCGACGCGAGGACGCACGGGTGGTCAGCGGGGGGCTTGATCGGCGGCCCCGCGCCCCGAATTTGCCACAATTTGGTCCAATTCGCCGCAATTCCGTCAACAGTCTTGCGTGTTTTTGGGGTATTGTGATCTCGCATCCGTGGGGGAGTGAGCACGGGAGGCATCGTCATGAAGAGGTTGGGCATCCTAATCTCGATGGTCTTTTGGGTCGCAGCCGCCAACGCCGGCGAGTTGCGCAAGGAAACACTCGGGCTTCGACAGGGCGCAGGCGCGCTTTGTGACTACCGGTTTGAGGGACCAATTGCGCAGGGGGATGCTGCACAGTTTTCAGCGATCTCGGGCGGTTCCTCTGGAAAAACCGTATGTCTTAACAGTTCTGGCGGTGCGTTCAGCGACGGACTCGCTCTGTTTGATGTATTCTGGTCAAAGGGATTGCGTGCGGCCGTTCTGGCGGGTGAATCCTGCGAAGGTGCCTGTGCGCTGGTTTTTCTGGGTGGCAGCCAACGGGGCGGCACCGGGAACAGATGGCATGTTGCGCGTGAATTGCACATCGGCGCCACGCTTGGGTTTCACAGCCCTGGCTTCCCTGTGAAGGCTGGGAGAACCTATTCTGCGCGGGAAGTGGAGCGCGGGTTCGCGGCTGTGATGGCCGAGACACAGGCCCTGCACGACATCCGGCAAACCAGCCGCAATGGGCAAAGGGCCATGACCGAGTTTCTGTACGATCGTGTTTTGCGCACGTCCGGACCATCGGTGTTCCAGATTGAAAGCGTGGGCAAAGCCGTCATGGCGGACCTACAGATATTTGGGGTCGCTTATCCCAAGACCTTCACCCAGCAGAATGCGCTTGCGGTCTGCGATCTGGCCTATCTCAGACGCCAACCGGCTGGCCGCAAAGCCAAATCGGTTGACCGCATGGTGCGTCAGCTTCAGGCGGATGCTTCTCGCGTATTGAACGGCGCCGCGTCTGTGACCCGTGTGCGCCAGGCGCGGCGGGGTGGCGATCCTGTAACGCTTGTGCGGGGTTATCCCGCAACTGCACCCCGGACCGAGCAGCTTTGCGAAATCGACCACGGTTTCGAGGACATCCTGGCGTCTGGCGCGGATATCGATGCGTTTCGACAAACATTTGACGGCGGCGTTTTCACGGTGACGTTTCACGACATTCCGCAGGTGTCGCGGACCGCGTTTGCGGCTTTGGATCTGCAGTCCCTGCCGACCGCAGATGTTTCGGATCACGTCCCGTACTACGCAGTCTACGGCGCCAACACGCTGATCAAGGATTTGCCGGGCCAAATGGACACCGCGACCTCTGAAAAAACCGTCTTGCCGCGTTTGAGTTTTGCCGCGCCTCAGACAGTGCCGCGCGCCCGCTTTAACCGTTTGGACAACATCGACCTGGTTGGCGGCGATCTGACCGAACGCGGTCACCGGCCAGTCAGTCTTGGCGCCTGCGAACGTATTTGCCGCGAAACTGACAGGTGTCGCGCCTATACTTGGGTACGCGACAAGGAGTGGTGCTTTCCAAAAGCCGGCGACACGGGCCGCCGGATCAACAATGGCATGGTCAGTGGGGTTCGGCGCTAGGCGTCGATGTCGTCAACATCGGCCTGCCCGGTCAGTTTGCGACGGACAAGGCTCCAGCTCAGGCCGATTCCCAAAACGATAGACAGGGCTATGATTCCCAGCCACAGGTTCAGGTCTCGGTTGTTCAGGTCCAGCACACCGTAATCATACAGCACCCAAAGCAATGTTCCGACTAGGGCCAGGACAAGGGCCATGCCGAACGCGCCGATCGACCGCAGCGTGGCGCGCAGGTAGATGATGTAGCCCGCGGTCAATACCAGCCCAAGCAAGAGCACCATGGCCAGTTGGTCTTGATAGTTGTCCATCGACCACCGCACGTAGTTCCAGCTGGTGGGATTGTACGTCGCAGTCAACAGGAGCAGGGCAAAAAGCCAGCGAATGAAAAAGCCCATGGGGCGCCTCCGTGAAAAAACCTGTCCCTGCATCGCCCGAACTGGGGTCTGCTGTCCAGCCCTGCGGCAAATATGTGGTTCCCCCCCGGGCAATCAGCCTTTAAGAGGGGGCCGGTTTTGGACCGTCAAGAAAGAAGGGCCTGCATAGATGGCAAACGTGGTTGTCGTGGGCGCCCAATGGGGCGACGAAGGCAAAGGCAAAATCGTGGATTGGCTGAGCGAGCGAGCGGATGTGATCGCGCGTTTCCAGGGGGGCCACAATGCAGGTCACACGCTGGTTATCGACGGCGAGGTTTACAAGCTGCACGCCTTGCCCTCTGGTGTTGTCCGGGGGGGGAAACTGTCGGTGATCGGCAATGGTGTTGTGCTGGACCCCTGGCACCTGATGAAAGAGATCGCCACGGTTCAGGCGCAGGGTGTGGATATTACCCCCGAAACCCTGATGATCGCGGAAAACACACCTCTCATTCTGCCTTTCCATGGCGAGCTTGATCGCGCACGCGAAGAAGCGGCCAGTAAAGGGACCAAGATCGGCACCACCGGTCGTGGGATCGGGCCAGCCTACGAAGATAAGGTTGGCAGACGTTCCGTTCGTGTGGCCGACCTGGCTGATCCCGCAACGCTTGAGGCGCGTGTAGACCGGGCGTTGCAGCATCATGACCCGTTGCGCAGAGGCTTGAATGTCGACCCGATTGATCGTGATGCCTTGATCGCCCAGCTGCGAGAGATTGCTCCGCAGATACTGCCGTTCTCTGCACCTGTTTGGAAGGTGCTGAATGAAAAGCGCAAGGCCGGCAAGCGCATCCTGTTCGAGGGTGCACAGGGCGCTTTGTTGGATATCGACTTCGGTACCTACCCGTTCGTGACGTCTTCGAACGTAATCGCGGGACAGGCCGCAACAGGTGTCGGCATTGGTCCTGGCGGCATCGACTATGTGCTGGGCATCGTCAAGGCCTACACCACCCGTGTCGGCGAAGGCCCCTTCCCAACGGAATTGTTGAATGCAGATGGCACACCTGACGCCGATGGCGCCCGCCTGGGCGAGCGGGGGCATGAATTTGGCACCACCACCGGTCGCCAACGTCGCTGTGGCTGGTTTGATGCGGCATTGGTGCGTCAAACCTGTGCAACGTCCGGTGTCAAGGGCATCTGCCTGACCAAGCTTGATGTCCTTGACGGCTTTGAAACGTTGAAGATCTGCACCGGGTATGACCTTGATGGGACCCGCTTGGACTACCTGCCGACGGCCTCGGACCAACAGGCACGTTGCACGCCGATCTACGAAGAGATGCCGGGCTGGAGCGAATCTACCGAAGGGGCACGCAGCTGGGCAGAGCTTCCGGCCAATGCGATCAAATACGTGCGCCGTGTGGAAGAGTTGATCGATTGTCCTGTCGCACTACTCTCTACATCGCCCGAGCGCGAAGACACCATCCTAGTCACGGACCCGTTTGCAGATTGATGACCCTTTCATACAAAGCTCGCCGTCGATGGGCGCTCGTGATCTTATTGATCGGGCTGCCCGTCTATATTGTGTCCGCCGTCACTGTGGTGACCCTGCTGAACCGCCCACCAATTCTGGTAGAGCTGCTTGTCTACATTGTCTTGGGCATCATCTGGGCCATCCCCTTCAAGTTCGTTTTTCGCGGGGTTGGTCAGGCCGATCCTGACCAGCCAGAGGACTAGACCGGATATCCGCGTGATGGCTGGGCTTGTGCCATCACACTGCTGGGCAGAGTAGATCCAGTTTTTTGGTCGTGACTGTCCGCGGATAGCACGTCAGGGGCTGGTCGGCCTTGTCGAGCGCCGCCAGATTTCCGAAGACTGGGTGGATGTCTTATCCTGCGGCGCGGGTGCCAGGTTTGAAGTTGATTGTCTCAGAAGCCGCGTAGCGGCCACTTTCGGTCTTTTCAATTTTTCCGTCCCGCAACAGTTGGCCAAAGCTGCGCAGGCGATCCTCGCGCGAGGATTCCTGCGTTTCGGCTTGACGCACCTTTGTCATCAATTGGGGGCGAGAAAATTGCTCACGGCCCTCGACGAACGACATGTAGGCGGCAGCTGCTTCAAGCAAATCGGGCAACTGTGATGCGCCCACGCTCTCTGCGAATTCGTTGAACCCACCGCCATCCGACGGATCAGGCTGCACGTCATCTTCGGCCACAGCGCTGACGCGGCGCGGTCGAATGGCCTGTGCGGGCGCGGGGGCCTCTGCGTCAGGTGTGTCAACGCGCTGTTCGGCAACCAGTTTCAAAGGCGCAGGCTTTGCTTCGGACGGTCGATCCGACGTTGACCCACTGCCCTGAGGTCGGCGCGGACGCACGACATTGGCAAGGTCCTCGCGGTATGCCTCGGTGCTGTCATTCTTGCGTCCACCTCCCAGAATGCGGTCCGCGCGGGTTGCTGCCACAGCGGCACGAAGATGTGCAATCGCACTGCGGCGCCGGTTGCCTTCGGGTTCGTCAAGATGCGTGTTGGTTTCGTCAAGAAGACGGCTGACTGATTCGGCGTCCTCTTCGACGGCATTCTCGGTCAGCATCGCGCGTGCGGGGCTGGACATCTTAACAGTTTTGCGCACGCTTTCCCGGGCCAGTCGATCAATCGTGGCTTCCATTTCAGCCTGTTCGGCGGCTTCTGCCTTTATGCGGGCTTCGGCCTCGGCCCATTTTCGCGCCTCTTCCTCATCTTCTTCATCCCAGTCGTCCCAATCGTCTTCGTCTGTCTGTGTGGCCAGGTCGGATGCCGCACCGTGCTCACTGGCGTCGCCTTGTGAGGGGGGCGAACCAGCGTCGTCGGCGGAACGTGTGGCTTGGGCTTCGTCAAGGTGATCGGGGTCGTGAAGCGGGGTAAGGATATCGTCGGCATCGTTCGGGAGGTCGTCCAGTTCCGATGCGACTTCGGCCAGTTCCCGAGCGAGATCTGCCTCGTCATCAGCCGAGAGGGTCGACTCCCCCGGAACGGGCTCTGCGATGGGCAAGCTGTCTGCCACGTCCGGTGCAACTTCTTCCAGGTGCCCGGCTGTCAGGGCAGCGTCGAAATCCGCGCGTTTCACCTTGGTGACGCGGGCCTTGATCCGGGGACGGCCCGCATTGGCCGCGTCAGGCGATTCCTCTGCCGGATCATCGGACGTGTCATCAAAGGCCTGTAACGCGGGCTCGGCCTGCGCCAGGTCTTCGGTCGGCTGAAGCGCAGTGGCTGCATCAGTCGCGAAGGCAGCGTTTTGGTCTTGCCCTGGCTCTGGCTCGGCCACAGGATCAGGCTCGCGCGCGACGGCTGCGCGAATGCGCTGCAGCTTTTCTGCGATATTCGACGGGTCTGAAGCGGGATGGACGGCGGCGTCTTGTTCATCCCCGGCGTGGTCGTCTAGGCCGTCTTTGGTGGCAGGCAAGGGGGCCTCTGCGGGGGCTGCGTCAATGGTCTGCATCACCGAAGCAATCGTATGATCCACATCCTGATCTGGGTCAGTCAGGTCTTGAATTTCCGGCGCGTCGGCCTTTGCTACGGCCTCGGTCTCGTCGCCCCGCTGAAGCCTGTCATCGTGCAAAGTTGGCTCAGCGGACAGAGGATCCTGGATCTCGGCGTGCTCAGCCTCAGTCGGCTCGGCGTCCTGTTCGGCCGCGGGATCTGCGTCTGCAGGGGCCACAGGACCAAGATCAACAAAAGGGGCTTGCGCCTCGAGGGGGGGCACATTTTCAGGCACCACAGGGTCACCACCGGGGGCGGCCTCGGCTGCAAAGGGCTCTTTCATGTCGACTTGCTCTTCGCCTTCAGCCGGCACTTTTTGCGCGGTTGGCGCTGCATCTGGCAGAGGCGCTGTGATGGATGGACGCAGAACGACGCCGCGCTCTTCGATCCGTGCTTCGACACGGCGTTCCATCTCTCGCTCAGCAATGCGGGCAAGCATGTCGGCGTCAGGGGTTGGGGGTTCGGCACCAAAGTACCGGTCGTCAGCGGCGAGGTCACGGAAATATTCAGCGATGGCCTTCATGGTGTCGAAAGAGTCGTCAAATCCTTCGAGCGTGCAAGAGAACGTCCCGTAGGATACAGTTAGGATCTTACTTGAACTGACCATGTGCTACTCACCTTCCAACTATACAGACCTTAGTGTTTAGCATACCCGACACGTCGAAACGCGCCCGAATCTGTGCCACCGAGCGTATCATTTCGTGACTAGATTGTGATCTGTTTCGCTATGGTGATTGAAATGTCCGATATATTCCCAATTGTTCGCTCTTCAGGAACAGTGCTTTTGGTTGGTGGCGGAGACTGCGACAATCGCGAATTATTGAGGGTATTGAAGACCAGTGATGTGGTGGTCGCTGCGGATGGCGGGGCGATGCGATTGCAGGATCTGGGCGTCACACCGCATGCCGTGGTCGGTGACTTTGATTCGATTGATCCAGCAGTGTTGTCTTCTCTGCCACAGGGAGTTGCGCATCATATTGCCGAACAGAACAGCACCGATTTTGACAAGTGCCTTCGTAACATCGACGCGGCTCTTATTCTTGGAATGGGATTTCAGGGTCGGCGTATGGACCACGCAATGGCCGCATTGACGGTTCTTGTGCGCCATGCATCGAGGCGCTGCATCCTGCTTGGTGCCCATGACGTCATTGTTGTTGCGCCTCCCGCCATATCGCTTGACCTGCCGATTGGATCCCGGCTCTCACTGTATCCACTCGCGCTGGTTCGGGGCACGTCGACCGGGCTTGAATGGCCGATAGATGGGCTTGCGTTCCAACCCGATGGTCAGATTGGCACATCGAACAGGGTGACAGGGCCTGTGCGCCTGACGTTCGATCGTCCCGGAATGTTGCTTATTCTGCCACCTGAGGCTGCGCCGTCGCTTCAATCTTCATTGCTTGATCCTGCGACTGGCTCGTGGCCCGTTCACGAATGACGATGTACAGTCCGGCGGCCAGGGTAATCATGATCCCGATGGCTGCCAGACCGTTCGGCAGATCCGCAAAGACGATCAGGCCGATGAAGGTTGCGATCGGGATTTCAAGGTACTGCATCGGCGCCAGCGTTGCGCTGGGCGCGTACCGCAACGACCATGTCATCAAAAGATGGGCCAGCGTTCCAAGTGCACCAATAGCCACCAGCAAACCAAGGGAAGGTGCATCCGCGGCAATCCATCCGACACCGGGCGTTGTGCCTGCAGGGACAAAAACCAGGATTGGCAGGATGATGAAGACTGCCATGACCCCGCTGACCGCTTGCAATCCGATCGGATCCGTCTTTTTGGCGATTTGGCGCGTCACCAACATGAAGACTGAAAAGTTGACTGCAACGCCGATGGGCAGAAGCGCGGGCCAGCCGACCTCTTGGAACGAAGGCTGGACCACCAGCAAGGTGCCAATGAAGCCGACAAGACAAGCAATAAGCCGGCGCCACCCGACCTCTTCGCCCAGCACAACGTGACCAAGTAGCAGCATGATGAATGGCATGACAAAGGCAATGGCAACGGCGTCCGCCAAAGGAAGATAACGCAACGCCGAAAACATCATACCAATGCCCAAGATGTGCAAAACGGTGCGCAAGGCCGTCAGCCAAAGAACCGTTCCGTGCATGCGCCAAATGCGTCCAGTCAATGCCACCAGAGGGATCAACAAACATGCCTGCAGTCCAAAGCGCCACAGCAGAACTTGCACCAGAGGAACGCGGTCTCCCAATAGTTTTGCCGTTGCATCACCCATCGGAGCGACAAAGCAGAACCCAAGCATCAAAAATACGCCGAGCAGTGGTTTGTCGTGTTTCGTTGTCGAAGTCATGACCGTCACGCTATGTGCGCGGTTTTTCAAAATCAATATCAACTTTGAATAATTTATATTTTAGTGGTGCAACCTAAGATTTATTCTTGCGGCGTCCAGTGTCGCAATCGCTATATGGGTTGACGTGGCTCACATGATGCAAAAGCCGTCGTTTTCAGGCGGTTCGCTTTGCAGTGATATTTTCTAGTCTGCCGATGAACATTGAACGTGACGCATCGAAAAGAGGCTGCGGTGTCAGACAATGAACTGCATTTTGCATGCGCCAATGCCTCGACTGGTGTTTTGATCGCTTTGGTGCAACTGGGCCAAACCCGAGACATGCCGTGTCTTGAAAAAGCCGCATCGGGCCAGACATCCTCCAGATACCGTACGCGGGCCGCTCACGGTTTGATCCCGGTTTCGGGATCACCAAGCAGCCTGATGGCGCATGTGGCAGCATTTTTCTTGTGGCTGGGGCGCCGCGCCGCAGCGCTTATGCCGTGCGCGCTCAGCGCTGATCAGGCCGCCTATCAGGCCGGCGTCTTGCAGAGAGTGTTGTTTGCGTTGAATGCGCGTCATGCTGCGTCTCTTGGGAAGCCATATCCAAGGCGTTGGGTGCGATCGCGCATATGTTCCAGGCATCAGTTTTTGGGAGGAATGCCAATGGTTTATTTTGCTCAACGCCAAGCTCTGTTGGTTCAAGTGTTGGCCGGGTTCACGGCATCAGCAGCAAGCGGTTTTGATCTTTGCGTCGCATCTTTGGCATCGTGGATGGATCGCTATCGTTTACGGTGTCCCAGGCTCTTTGCGACAAACGGCTTTTTTCCCTGTACTTGGGATGGTGCAACTGCTGGAAAACGCGATACAGTGGCATTGGCCGAAGGCCCGAGCGCCCAACCGTTCACCGCTCCACAGTTTTCAACTCCGCCTGAAGGGACGGTTGTCTAGTCATGTTTCTGTCGGTCTTTGACATGTTCAAAGTGGGTGTTGGCCCGTCATCGTCTCATACCATGGGCCCGATGGTGGCCGCGGCCCGCTTTCTTGAGGCGCTGCGCACCTCGGCTTTTGCCATACATGGCGTGCGCGCCTCGCTGCATGGCTCTTTGGCCTTTACCGGTGTGGGACATGCGACGGATCGCGCCACGATTCTGGGGTTGGCCGGTTTCCGGCCTGACACCTACGATGCCCTTCAGGCCGAAGCCACGCTTGAGCAGATCCGAGAGACGCAGACCCTGAGGCCCGAAGGCCTGCCGCCATTGCATTTTGATCCCCGCGCAGATCTGACATTCGATTTCGGTCCGAACCTGCCGGGGCATGCCAATGGGATGATTCTGATGGCGACCGATGTTCAGGGCGATGTGATCCTCCAGGAAACCTATTATTCGGTCGGCGGAGGATTTGTCCTGACTGCGGACGAATTGGCGGCTGATAATGACACTGATGATGGCCCGCCGGTGCCCTATCCTTTCAAGACCGCAGACGAGATGTTGTTGCTGGCCAGGACCAGCGGTAAATCCATTGCAGCGATGAAACGTGCCAATGAGGTGGCGCGCGGTGGAGCTGATAGGCTGGATCGGGGGATTGCACGGCTTTGGGAGGTCATGGATGGCTGTATTGAGCGTGGCCTGACCACAGATGGCATTCTGCCGGGTGGCCTGAATGTCAAGCGCCGCGCCAAGGGGATCCATGACGCTTTGCAGGCCGAACGCGGCATGAACCTGACGGCACCCCATACGATAAACGACTGGATGAGCGTTTATGCCATGGCCGTGAATGAGGAAAACGCCGCCGGCGGTCAGGTGGTGACTGCGCCCACCAACGGGGCGGCTGGTGTTGTTCCTGCGGTTTTGCGCTATTGGCTGGATCATGTGCCGGGTGCGGCGCGCTCAAACATCCCCGAGTTTCTGTTGACCGCCGCCGCGATTGGGGGGCTTGTGAAGTTCAACGCCTCGATCAGTGGCGCTGAGGCGGGTTGCCAGGCCGAGGTCGGCAGCGCCTCTGCCATGGCTGCGGCCGGGCTCTGCGCGGTCATGGGCGGAACCCCTGAGCAGGTCGAAAATGCAGCCGAGATTGCGCTGGAACACCACTTGGGCATGACCTGTGATCCGGTCAAAGGTCTTGTGCAAGTGCCATGCATCGAGCGCAACGGCCTGGGGGCGATCAAGGCGGTGTCGGCCGCGTCGCTTGCTCTGCGCGGCGATGGAACCCATTTGGTGCCTCTCGATGCCTGTATAGAGACGATGCGCCAAACGGGCTTGGATATGAGTGAGAAATACAAAGAGACCTCTTTGGGCGGGCTGGCCGTGAACATTCCCAACTGTTAGCCTCTGGGCACAGTCGGACCGGCTTTCGGCAGCTTGCGGGGCGCGCGCGCTCGCCTATGACGGGTGATGTCTGTGCACTGGGCGCATCTGTCCGGTGCGCACCGCGGGCTATGGTGATCCCACTGCGGATTTTGCAGCGACAGCCGTTTCGCGTTGGCAGGAAAGCCCGTCATGGCATGTTTCGTCCCGCGGGCGGGGCCTTGGGGCGTTGCGTCCTTGGCACGCCGTCGCGCAGTGCGTGTTTTGAACGCGAAAGCCTCTCGCGTCGCAGCGACAGGTTTTCTATAAGGAGAGCGGGATGCATTTGGAGCGCAGGCAATGACGACAGAACTTTCACCCATCGACAAGGCGAAATACGTCGCAGCCAAACGCGCCGCGGGCTTCGTGGACAAGGGAATGCGCGTTGGACTTGGGACCGGATCGACCGCAGCCTGGTTGGTGCGCTGCCTGGGCGAACGTGTCAAGGACGAGGGGCTGCGGTTTCGGGGCGTGCCCACATCGACACGCACAGCCGAATTGGCCAAGAGCGTTGGCATTGACGTGATAACCCTGGATGAGGCGCGTTGGCTGGATGTGACAATTGACGGCGCGGATGAGTTTGATGGCGAGCTGAACCTGATCAAGGGCGGCGGCGGGGCGCTCTTGCAGGAAAAGATCGTGGCCACGGCCAGCGACCAGATGATCGTGATTGCCGACGCCGCCAAAGAGGTCGAGACGCTGGGCGCCTTCCCCCTGCCGGTCGAGGTCATCCCCTTTGGCTGGCAGACCACGCAGGCCCTGATCGAGGAAATGCTGATCTCGATGGACGTGATGGGACGCAACTCGGCCCTGCGGATGAACGGCGAAACGCCGTTTATCACGGATGAGGGAAACTATATCCTTGATCTTAACCTGGGCCGCATCGGCGATGCGCGCCAGATGGCGATGGTGCTGAACCAGATGCCGGGCGTGGTCGAAAACGGGATCTTTGTCGACATTTGCGACACGGTGATCATCGGCTTCAGCGATGGCCGGGTGGAAACCCGCGACATCAACGAGGGGTCCGTGAGCGAAGACCGCATTGATGTCGAGGACGGCGACAACCTGTTCAGCGATCTGGGTGACTAAGCCTGCCTCCGAGTTTCATCTTGCGCTTAAGCGGCCACCAATGTGGCCGCTCTTCCCATCCTGTATTCTTTTCGGACTGCTCTGATTCATCTCCGGTCTTGGGATTGCGCTTGTTGCAGCGACTCAGAGCATAAAAGGTTTGCTGGCACTTGGATTGATTGGGGTTTGGCTCTTTGCGACAGTGCGTCATACGCGCCGGTTGCTGCTCAGTGTGGACAGTGTCCATCTTTCCGAAGACGGTTTGACGATCAGCCCGCGAGGGGCGTGGACGTGGGATCAGATACGCTCATTTGAGTTGGATCAGGCCTTCGTGAACAATGACGTAGATGGCCGACGGCGCAGCATTGATTTGCAGCGAAAGCGAATGACGCCCTCTGAGTGGGACCAGTTCGTCGACGCGCTGACCCACCACCGCCCGGACTGCACTGCAAGCTGGCAGGAACAACTGCGCAGTCGAAAGCTCGCTTGATCGTGACCGGCCTTTGGCAATCGCCCCTTGCGCTGGCCAAGCGGCGCGCCATGTGAGATACGGTTTGCAACAACCACCCAAGGGGCGGATATGACGGCTTTTGATTACGACCTATTTGTCATTGGCGGCGGATCCGGCGGCGTGCGGGCTGCGCGTGTCGCAGCTGGGGAAACCGGCGCCAAGGTAGGCCTGGCCGAGGAAAGCCGCTATGGCGGTACCTGTGTGATCCGGGGCTGTGTGCCAAAAAAGCTGATGGTCTTTGCCTCGACCTATCCGGTTCTGGCCTCCGAGGGCGCAGACTATGGCTGGGAAATGAGCGCTGGCGCATTTGACTGGGGCAAATTTCAGGCGCGACTGAACGGCGAGTTGGACCGGCTTGAAGGCATCTATCGCACTCTCTTGTCGAACGCCGGTGTTGAAACCTTTGATCAGCGTGCCATCGTGGTCGATCCACACACGGTCGAACTGGCCGATGGTTCACGCAAGACCGCCAAGCACATCCTCGTCGCGACGGGCGGCTGGCCGATGGTGCCCGATCTGCCGGGGCGCGAGCTTGCCATCACCTCGAACGAGATCTTTCACCTGCCGGAACTGCCCAAGTCGATCCTGATTGTCGGCGGCGGCTATATCGCCTGCGAGTTTGCCTGCATCCTGAATGGTCTGGGGGTCGAGGTGACGCAGTATTATCGTGGTGCGCAGATCCTGCGCGGCTTTGATGACGAGGCGCGCGGGCTGGTCAGCGAAGCGATGATCCAGAAGGGCATCGACATCCACCTAGGTACCAATGTGCTGGAGATGAAAGAGGCTGATGGTGGTGGTATTTGGGTCAAGGCCACAAACGGCGATGAAAAGGTCTTTGACCAGGTCATGTATGCCACCGGGCGGGCGCCCAACACCACTGGATTGGGATTGGAAGAGTTGGGGATCGAGCTTGCCCGCGGCGGGGCCGTGCCGGTGGACGCATACAGCCAGACCTCGGTGCCTTCGGTCTACGCGATTGGCGACGTGACAAACCGGGTGAACTTGACGCCTGTGGCGATCCGCGAGGGCATGGCCTTTGTCGAAACTGTGTTCAAAGGCAACCCGACGCCTGTTGACCATGATCTGATCCCTTCGGCGATTTTCACACAGCCAGAGATGGGCACGGTAGGTCTGTCCGAAGAGGCGGCGCGGGCCCAGGAAGACATCGAAGTCTACGCGACCTCGTTCAAACCGATGCAAACCAGCTTTATCGGTCGCACCGACCGCGTCTTGATGAAACTGGTCGTGTCCAAGGCGACGCGCAGGGTTTTGGGCTGTCACATCGTCGCGCCTGCGGCGGGCGAAATGATCCAGCTGGCGGGCATTGCGATCAAGATGGGCGCAACAAAAGAGGATTTCGACGCGACGGTCGCGGTTCACCCAACCATGTCCGAAGAGATTGTCACAATGCGGCACCCAGTCCGCTAATCTTGATTTCCGCGTAAGATTGCACAGGTTATGACGCAGAGACTAAACGACGATAAACCAAAAGGAACGACTCCACATGGCAGGTAACAACGGCGGCCCCTGGGGCGGCGGCGGAGGCGGCCAGGGCGGTGGCAACCGCGGCAACAACGGCGGCGGCGGTCGACGCCCTGATGACAACGACCCACAGATCCCAGAGATCGACGAATTGGTCAAAAAGGGCCAAGAGCGTTTGCGCGTCCTGATGGGCGGGCGCGGCGGATCTGGCGGCGGGCGTCCGGGCGGCGACGCAGGCGGCGGTGGACCAATGCTGACACGCGGCACAGTCGGGATTGGCCTTCTGGTCGCTCTCGTGCTGTGGCTGTTCACAAGCTTTTATACCGTGCGCCCGGAAGAGCAGTCTGTCGAATTGTTCCTAGGCGAGTATTCAACCACCGGAAACCCGGGACTGAACTTTGCGCCATGGCCCATTGTCACAGCTGAGATCCTGCCAGTGACGCGCGAACAGACGTTGGATATCGGCGTTGGCGGTCGTGGGTCCGAAGCTGGTTTGATGCTGACCGGGGATGAAAACATCGTCGACATCGATTTCCAGGTGGTCTGGAACATCAATGACCCGGCGCAGTTCCTGTTCAACCTGCGCGATCCGGCTGAAACCATTGCCGCTGTGTCAGAATCGGCGATGCGCGAGATCATCGCGCAGTCCGAACTGGCGCCGATCCTGAACCGCGACCGTGGTGTGATTGCTGAACGTCTGGATGAGCTGATCCAGTCCACGCTTGACAGCTATAATTCGGGCGTAAACATCGTGCGTGTGAACTTTGACAAGGCAGACCCGCCAGAGCAGGTGATTGATGCTTTCCGCGAAGTCCAGGCCGCCGAACAGGAACGGGACCGGCTGGAAAAGCAGGCTGATGCCTATGCCAACCGCATCTTGGCCGAAGCCCGCGGTGAGGCCGCACAGGTCCTCGAGCAAGCCGAAGCCTACCGGGCACAGGTCGTGAACGAAGCCGAGGGTGAGGCAAGCCGCTTCACAGCTGTCCTGAGCGAGTACAGCAAGGCACCTGAGGTAACGCGCAAGCGCCTGTATCTTGAAACAATGGAACAGGTGCTTGGCCGCGTCGACAAGATCATCATCGACGAACAACAGGCGGGCCAGGGTGTGGTGCCCTATCTGCCGCTGAATGAACTGCGCCGGGGGTCGAACTGATGCGAGCATTGACCATACTTCTCATTGCCGGGGCGGTTGCTCTGGTGGGCATTTTGTCCTCTGTCTTTATCGTTGATGAACGTCAAAAAGCGCTGGTGCTGCGCTTTGGCCGTGTCGTCGCGGTGAAGGAAGAACCCGGTCTGGCTTTCAAATTGCCGTTGTTTGACAATCTCATGCGCTATGATGACCGCATTCTCAGCCGCGACCTTGACCCGATCGAGATTACCCCGTTGGATGATCGTCGTCTCGTGGTGGATGCCTTTGCGCGCTACCGGATCTCTGATGTCAACCGGTTCCGCGAGGCAACCGGCGCATCCGGCGACCAGGCGATCTTTGTCGCGGGAAGCAGGCTGGATTCGATCCTGCGCGCGGAAACGCGGGAAGTGCTGGGCTCTGTATCTTCCAACGACATTCTGTCATCGGATCGCGCAGCCCTGATGCTACGGATCCGCAACAGCGCAATTTCCGAAGCGCAGGCGCTTGGAATTGAGGTCGTCGACGTGCGCCTGAAGCGCACAGACCTGCCGCGTGAAAACCTCGACGCGACCTTTGCCCGGATGCGCGCAGAGCGCGAGCGCGAAGCCGCCGACGAAATCGCTCGGGGTAACGAAGCCGCTCAGCGGGTTCGTGCGCAGGCAGACCGGACGCAGGTTGAAATCGTGTCAGAGGCCAAGAAAACCTCTGAGATTGTCCGCGGTGAAGCCGATGCGCGCCGGAACGCGATCTTTGCAGACGCCTTTGGTGCTGACCAAGAGTTCTTTGAATTCTATCGGTCGCTGACGGCCTACCAACGGTCGCTGCAGTCCAACAATTCGACCCTTGTGATGGCGCCTGACAGTGAGTTCTTCAACTATCTGAAGTCCGCCGAAGGAGCTGAACAAGACGCAGCGACGGCAAGTCAGTGATGACTGAAGTGATCACCGCCTTTGGGCTGGTGCTGATAATTGAGGGGCTGGTGTACGCACTGGCCCCTTCGCTTGTGGAGCGCATGCTTGAGACGTTGCGAAGTTTGCCGGAAAGTGCAAGGCGCAGCTTTGGTGCCCTGGTGGTGGTCTTGGGATTCATTGTGCTATGGATCGCAAAGCACTGAAATACATGAAGACAGGCCCGTTTTGTGTGGGTTGTAGACGACCGATTTGCGGTGAAGTTGGTCTGGATCGGCGCTCGCGCGCCTTGGTAAATTCCAGTCACATTGGCTTGAGTAGGGAATTCCCTCCTAGCCTGTTGCCGGAAAGCCCCTACATTTGAGTGAGTATCGAAGCAGAAGTCCCGTGCCCAATGCGGGCTGCCGGCAATGATAAGGAGTTGAGATTTGAGACCCCAAGCCCCCGCAATGATCCGGGAAAGCGCGACACCCCTTCGGCTGTTTTGGCTGTCGGCGCTTTCCATGGTTCTGATCCTGTCCCAATCACTGATGTCGTTCGCCCGCGGCGCGCCAGACAGTTTTGCTGACCTGGCCGAGACGATCAGCCCATCTGTTGTCAACATCACCACCTCAACACTTGTGGCGGGGCGTGCTGGTCCACAGGGCATCGTCCCTGACGGGTCGCCGTTCGAAGAATTTTTTCGTGAATTCCAGGATCGGCAAGGTGACGGCCAGCGGCCGCGCCGCAGCTCGGCACTGGGGTCTGGCTTTGTGATTTCCGAAGACGGCTACATCGTGACCAACAACCACGTCATCGAAGAAGCAGATGAAATCCTCATCGAATTTTTCGAGGGCATGGAATTGCCAGCCAAAGTGATTGGCACTGACCCCAACACCGACATTGCCTTGTTGAAGGTCGAAACGGACCAGCCGCTGAAATTCGTCAACTTTGGCGACAGCGACACAGCCCGGGTTGGCGATTGGGTGATGGCGATGGGAAACCCGCTGGGTCAGGGCTTTTCAGTTTCGGCCGGCATCGTATCGGCGCGCAACCGGGCGCTCAGCGGTACCTATGACGATTACATTCAAACCGATGCTGCGATCAACCGCGGCAATTCGGGCGGTCCGCTGTTCAATATGAACGGTGAGGTTATTGGCGTGAACACAGCCATTCTGTCGCCCAATGGCGGCTCGATCGGAATTGGTTTTTCGATGGCGTCGAATGTGGTGACCCGTGTTGTCGACCAATTGCAAGAATTCGGCGAAACCCGTCGTGGCTGGTTGGGCGTGCGCATTCAGGACGTGACAGCCGATGTCGCCGATGCGCTGGGTCTGGCGACAGCCGAGGGGGCGTTGATCTCTGACGTTCCGGAGGGCCCTGCCAAGGAGGCCGGATTGTTGGCGGGCGATGTGATCATAAGCTTTGATGGTCAGTCTGTCGCGGACACACGCGGTCTGGTGCGCACGGTTGGCAACTCGCCGGTCGGCAAATCGGTGCGTGTGGTGGTGAACCGCAATGGTGAAACCCAGACCTTCAAGGTGGTTCTAGGCCGTCGCGAAGAGGCGCAATCCGCCGTACCAGCCGTGCAGCCAGTTGAACCGCAAGCACCAGAGCCGCAGCAAGTGCTTGGCATGACGCTCAGCGAAGTGACCGAAGCCATCCGTGAAGAACTGGGCCTGCCCGGGAATGCGGAGGGCCTTGTTGTGGTCGATATCGACCAGACAACCCAAGCCTATCAGAAGGGCGTACGCGCAGGTGACCTGATCACCGAGGCCGGTCAGCAGGTGGTGATGACGGTTGACGATTTGGAAGGCCGTATCGCCGAAGCAAAAGAGGCGGGCCGCAAGTCGATCCTGTTGTTGGTGCGCCGTGGCGGGGATCCCCGATTTGTCGCTCTGAGCTTTGACAGCTGATCTGAGTGACCGGAACCGAACAAAACGAAAAGGGCGTCGCAAAGCCGGCGCCCTTTTACGTGTCATCTGGTGTCTGACCGCTCAACTGCAATCAAACCAAGGTCCCGTGCAGTTTCGAGTGACAGCCGGCCGCTTTGCAAGCCGCGCTCTGTCTGATAGCGCAAGACGCCGCGCCGCGTGGCATCATCATAAATCGATGTGGTGAAGCTGCGAAAATACCCGCGTGCGCGCAGGGCACGCTGAAGAGAACCGATAAACTCAGGCGTCAGCTGTGCAGGACAGGGCGTTTGAAACCGAAGCGTCTGGCGGTCTTTGACCACGCGCGGGACAAGTGTGTTTCGGTAGATTGGCGCGCGCAGGACAGTGCCGTCTGGCGCGATCTCTGCCTGGACAACCTGGACCTGGCCCATCACGGTGTCATAGACGGCCGGTGTGACTTCAACCGCCCAGCACTCTCCTTTTTCGTTTTCTTTGATGGTCACACCGAGTGCGGCTGATCTGCTCACACCGGGCTGCGGGGCCAAAGACGTCGCCTCGCATCCAGTCAGAAGCGCCAGCGCTGACAGGGCGATGAGGTGTCGGATCATGCCTGGTTGGCCTTTTCTTCCTGCTCTGCTTGTCAGTTTATCCGGTTTGTGTGTCCTGTGAAAGCATTTCAGGCACCTCAAGCAATCCGTCCAGCATGTACGAGACATCTTCGATCATGTCTGCAATCACATGGATCACGCCATTTTCACGCTGAATGCGCCCTGTCACCCGCAGCAGGCGACCGGCGATGACCGCGCGGCGGTAGCGCTCAAAGAGGGGTTTCCAGACGACGACGTTGATGACGCCTGTTTCATCTTCGAGTGTGATAAAGATCACCCCTTTGGCTGTCCCGGGGCGTTGCCTCAGGATAACCAGTCCCGCCACGGTGACGCTGGCACCACTGGGCGGTTCATCCAGTCGGGCGGCCACAAGACATGACGGGGGGCGAGGCCAGCTATTGTAAGGGGCAAGGCGCATGGGAACAAAAATAGAACAAAATTACGCCGTGTTCAACATCATGTTGTAATGTCGCAATTGGGGGTGGCAGGACGGCGAGGCCTCGCCTAGGTATGGCAGGACAGGAATTCCAAGGAGCATCTAGCACATGGCCAAGATCACCTATGTCGAGCACAACGGCACAAAACATGAGGTCGAAGTGGCAAACGGGCTGACCGTGATGGAAGGCGCGCGCGACAACAACATTCCCGGCATCGAAGCCGATTGTGGCGGCGCTTGCGCCTGCTCGACCTGCCATGTCTATATTGATCCGGCCTGGGTGGACAAGCTTCCGGCCAAGGATGACATGGAAGAGGACATGCTGGACTTCGCCTTTGAGCCCGACCCCGCCAGATCCCGCTTGACCTGTCAATTGAAGGTCACTGACGCGCTGGACGGGCTGGTTGTTCAGATGCCGGAAAAGCAGATCTGATGTTTATAAAGGCGCCGCGTCTGCCGGGGCGCTTTTGGCAATGTCTTGCCCGCGGCGTATGGCTTGCAGCAGCGCTTTTGGCGGGCCACGCCAGTGCAGACAGCAGCCGGTGTGTCTCTGGTGGCGATGGGCATCTTGCTGAAGTCTGCTACCAAAATGTGACCGGTACCGCGCCCTATGGCCACGGCGTGCTGGGTGACACTCCTGAATGGGAACGACTTGTGGTGCGTGCGCTTCGCGGCCCGGCTGCAGGGCGTCCCTCTGTGTTCACTGCGCCCCGCCAGATTTTCGAAGATATCGCGCCGCGACTGATCGATCTTGATTTTGATGGTCGAGACGAAATTGTGACGGTTCAATCTTCGATTTCGGAGGGCGCCCGGCTGGCGATTTTTCGGCTGACGGATAGCGGCCAGCTGGCCTTGATCAGCGCCACGCCCTACATTGGGCGGCCGTTCCGTTGGCTGGCGCCTGCCGGTGCTGCAGATCTGGACAATGATGGTCACATCGAGCTTGCCTATGTAGACCGACCTCATTTGGCAAAAACCCTGCGTATATGGCGCTTCAAGAATGATGCGCTGAGCGAAGTGGCGCGATTGGCGGGGGTGTCAAATCACAAGATCGGCTGGCCCTTTATCATTGGTGGGATCCGAACCTGTGGCGCCAAGCCCACCATCATTGTGGCGGACGGCGGTTGGTCCAAGCTGTTGGCCGTTGACCTGGTCGACGGCACCCTAGAGGCCCGTCGTTTGGGCCCATAGAGCGCCTCTGCCGCGCGCCTGGCCCTGCGCTGCAACTGACCCAAAAGCGTTCGCCATGGCGGTGTCGAGAGCGTTGTGCGCCAAAGACAGGCTGACATGAGGCGATACAGACTGGTTTGACGCATGGCGGGCACTGAAACGCCGCTAGTCTCTGTTCAGGGCACGCCAGCCAATATCCTGGCGATACACGCCATCAGGCCAGTCCACACGAGCAACGAGTGCATAGGCCCGATCCCGTGCCTGTTGCAGAGACGCGCCACGTGCGGTGGCATTCAAGACCCGACCACCATTTGCCAGCAGCTTGCCGGCCTCTGACTTTGTGCCGGCGTGAAACACCATGTGCGATGAGTCGGACGCCATTGCCTCAAGACCCAAGATTTCGGTGCCTTTTTGGTATGCGCCAGGATATCCATTGGCCGCAAGGACAACGGTCATTGCGTGGTCTTCTGCCCAGGTTACCTGCGCTTGATCCAATCGTCCATCGGCACAGGCGTGCATCAGATCAAGGGCTTGCGCACCCAGCCGCATCATCAGAACCTGGCATTCCGGATCGCCAAACCGTACGTTGTATTCTACCAGACGCGGTTGACCCTCTTCGATCATCAAGCCGACATAAAGCACCCCTTGATAGGGAGTTCCGCGCTTGGCCATCTCAACCATGGTTGGCCGAACAATCTGTTCCAATGCTTTTTGGGTGACGTCATCTGTCATGACGGGTGCCGGGCTGTATGCGCCCATGCCGCCGGTATTTGGGCCGGTGTCACCATCGCCGATCCGCTTGTGATCCTGTGCGGTGCCGATTGGCAGGACTGTCTCTCCGTCGACCAGAACAAAGAACGAGGCCTCCTCGCCTGTCATGAACTCTTCGATCACCACTTCGGCGCCAGCCGTGCCGAATTCGCCGCCGAACATATCATCGAGGGCCGCCTCGGCCTGGGCGACAGTCTCGGCGATGATCACGCCCTTGCCGGCGGCAAGTCCATCCGCTTTGACCACAATCGGCGCGCCTTCGGCGCGGACATGGGCTTTGGCTTCCTCAAGATGGGTGAAGTGCCTGTAGCCGGCGGTGGGCGCATGTGCGGCGTCACAGACCTCTTTGGTAAAGCTCTTTGAAGCCTCCAGTCGCGCCGCTGCTTGCGAGGGTCCAAAGACCAAAAGACCAGAATCGCGCAACCGATCCGCAACGCCTGCAGCCAGGGGCGCCTCTGGCCCGATGATCACCATGTCGATGGCCTCGGCCTCGGCAAATTGGGCGACGGCCCCACCATCTTCGATGTCCAGCTTGGCGCAGGTCGCGATCGCCGCGATACCCGCATTTCCGGGCGCGACGATCAGTTTGTCGCATTTGGGGTTTTGCATAACCGCCCATGCCAGGGCATGTTCGCGCCCACCGCCGCCAAGGATGAGAATGTTCATGGGCGCGTCTCCTGCTTTTCCTTCGTTGCTGCGCGTTCTAAGCTTGGGCCGAGGCAAGAGCAAGCGAGGCAGCTGATGTCAGATCTGTTGGATGATCCAATCCCCGGAAGCAATACGCCTGAGTTCACGGTGGCAGAGATTGCTGGCAAGGTGAAACGTCTGATCGAGTCGGAATTGGGCTGGGTGCGGGTGCGCGGTGAAGTCGGGCGCGTGACGCTGGCGCGGTCTGGTCATTTGTATTTCGACCTGAAAGACGACCGCAATGTCCTGTCGTGCATGACTTGGAAGGGCCAGGTTGCAGGAATCGGCGTCATGCCCGAAGAGGGGATGG
>JAKVCP010000079.1 GCA_022448925.1 Paracoccaceae bacterium | reverse complement strand
CGGACATCACCTCCTTGCCATTCTGGATCGCCAATGCCTGGAACATCCAATAGAGATAGCCCGTTGATGGTATCATCAGTCCATTGGTGTCGTCGTTGGTCAGCGCCTTGCCCATGCTGATCAGCTCGTCCCACGTCTTGGGCGCGGCCTCAGGGTCAAGACCGGCCGCACGAAAATGGTCCTTGTTGTAATAGGCAACGATAGTTGACCGCTGGAACGGAACACCCTAGGTTTTGCCCTCGATCCGGCCATTGGCCATCAATGCCGGATAAAAGCTGTCTAACTAGTCCGGGTTAACCCCTTCGATATCCTCATAAGCCACGATTAGATCCTGTTCGATCAGATCATAGGCATCAATCGAGAACATTACAGCCAGCTGCGCGGGTTCACCCGAGGCAAGTGCGGACAGGGCGCGCACACGCGTGTCGTCATAGTTGCCCGAATAAATCGCGTTCACCTTGATATCAGGGTTTTCGGCCTCGAAATCGGCAACGATGCCATCCACGACTTCGGTCAGCGCACCGCCAACCGCAATCGGGTAGTACATGGTCAGTTCTGTTTCGGCTGCTGCGGCCGAAGCCAACGCGCTGGCCGAAAAGGCAGCCAAACTCATCTTCTTAATAGCGTTCATCTTTTCCTCCCGTTGATGACAACTTTTTTGGTTTTCAGTTTCAGTTCAAAGGCCTAACCGGCCAGTCGTTTTCCTGCACCGTCAAAGAAATGCAGATCTTCATCGGCAAAGGTGATTTCCAGATCCTCTCCCGCCTGAATATACTTCAGTCCCGGCATCGACACAGTTAGACCACTGGCGGCTGGATGTAACAGGCCAATGAAGGTCTCGGATCCGAGAAATTCGCATTCCGACACTTTACAGACCAGTCGACCTTTTCCTGGTTCGGCTACCTGCACGGCCTCGGCACGCAGACCAAATGTCGTTGCTCGCTCAAATCCTGGAACGCCTTCTGATTTGATCAACGCCATCGGTGGCGCGCCGACAAATTCAGCGACAAAGGTGTTGTCAGGCTCCCAGTAAAGCTCTTCCGGCGTGCCGGTTTGCTGAATATGGCCATCTTTCATCAACACGACCATATCAGCCATGCTCATCGCTTCTGTCTGGTAATGCGTCACATAAACCACGGTAATGCCCAAATCGACCTGAAGCTTCTTGATGTCCTTGCGCACTGAAGACCGCAGCTTTGCATCAAGATTAGAAAGTGGTTCGTCCATTAGGCACAGCGGCTGCTTTGCGACGATCGCACGTGCAAGCGCCACGCGCTGACGCTGACCACCAGACAATTCTCCCGGCCTACGCTCCTCATAGCCCAGAAGGCCAGTAATCTCGAGCGCCCGGGTCAGTTTTTCGCGCCGTTCCGCCGCGCCGACTTTTCGCACTTTGAGACCAAAGACGACGTTTTCCGCAACACTCAGATGCGGAAACAAAGCATAAGACTGGAACACCATCGACAGGTTGCGTTCTGCTGGGGCAGAAGTTGTTACATCTCGCCCGTCGATGACGATCCGCCCTTCATCCGGCAATTCCAGTCCTGACAGCAATCTCAGCGTCGTTGACTTCCCGCAGCCAGAAGGGCCAAGCAGAGCTACGAATGAACCACGCGGGATCGAAAGATTGATATTCTCGACGCCAAGCTGCCCATTCCAGCGCTTGGCAATATTATCGACGTGAACAAACGGTTCTGACATGTTCATCGATCTCCTTGTGAGTAAGTAATGGCTTCGCCCAAACTGTCTGCGAGATCGCAGAATTCAGGTGCCGGAGGACGGTCGCACGCGACGATGTCGATATCCGAGATGTTGCCGCCCAATGCCGGCGCAATGCGACCAAATTTACTTCTGTCGATTACCAGAATCGATTTGGTTGCGTGCTGCTGCATTTTCATTCTCACCCGAACTTCCGCTGGATGAAATTCCAACAACCCACCATCATGTGCCACACCGGCGACGCCAAATATTGCGAACTCTGCGCGAAACCTGTCAAAGAAGTCGGTTGCTTCTTCGCCGATGAAATCACGATCGGGCAGGCGCAGCTCGCCTCCTGCCAAAAGGATGCGGTTCGAGATTTCACTGCTCAGCGCCATCGCGGCACTCAGGTTGTTCGTGATGATAGTCAATTCCTTGTGGTCGGACAGCGCCTTGGCCACTTCGAGCGGAGTCGATCCGATTGAGAGGAATACATTTGCCCCGTTGGGGATCATGCTCGCTACAAGTTCGGAAACCGACCGTTTGCCATGCAAATTCGTTCCGGCTCTCTGATCAAACGGGGTGTTCAAACGGCCTTCAGCCAGCTCGATCCGCCCATGCGCGCGTCGCAGGTTTTCACCGTCGCTTAAAATATCCAGATCGCGGCGGATGGTTTGCGTCGAAACCCCCAGCATTTCCGCCAGGGCCCCCACGCTGACAGCGCCGCGCTCTTGAACGACCTGCTGGATCAAGTCCCTCCGTCTGATCTTCTTTGACGCCATTTGTGCCCCTTCAAGCTCCCGAAACGCTATCATAGAAAAACAACAAAACAACATATTTCCTCCAAAACAACATGTATTGTTGAGGGGTGACTTGGTTGTAAATGTTGAAAACTGTTTAAAAACAGAGGTATAAGGGGAATTTTTGAAGGCCGCTGTTGGCAGCTTATCAAAAATGTTGTTTTTTCTTCCATTACATCTTGTTGATGTTACATTCTGAGCTGCGTCAAACCTGTCGGGGCGCCCATCAAAAAAGGACATTTGCTCACATGCTTGATGCCAAATCGATATTTTCGCGTTATCAGTCCATACGCCCCAGACTCCCAAAGGCAACATTCAACGCGGCCACTCTGGAGATTGTGTCACTTCTGGATATTGGTGACGAAGTGGACGCCTTTGTTTTTGATGCTTTTGGCGTTCTAAATGTTGGGGAAACTCCGATTCCCGGCGCGGCAGCCCGTTTGCAAGAGCTTAGGGCGAGAGGGCACCAGATTCGCATTCTTTCCAATGCGGCCAGCTACAATCACCAAGGCGCGACTGCCAAATTTCAAAAGCTCGGAATGCAGGTTCATTCAGATGAGATTGTTACCAGCCGCGACGCTGCCTTGGCAAACCTGAACGACGGTCTTTGGGGCTGTATCGCCTCGCCGTCTGACGACCTGACGGACATCTTACCCGAGACGATCAGGCTTGAGGCAAACCAGGCAGACTTTGACCGGGCCGACGGTTTCTTGTTTCTCTCGACTGAAGTCTGGCAAGAATCTCAGCAATCCATGCTTCGCGACAGCTTGTTGGCCAACCCGCGCCCAGTCGTGATAGCAAATGCTGATCTCGCGGCGCCACGAGATTTCGGATTCACACTGGAGCCCGGGCACTATGGGCATTTGCTGGCAGATGAGGGCCTGCAAGACGTCAGGTTCCTTGGCAAGCCATTTCCGGAAGTATTTGAAATGGTTGAAGCCACACTGCCAGGAATCCCGCCTGAACGCATCGCGATGTGCGGTGACACGCTTCACACGGATATCCTCGGTGCAGCAGCACGGGGATGGCGCACGGTCCTTGTCGCGCAAGATGGAGTGTTTTCGGGGCTGGATACCCGCCCTTTTTGCGAGCAATCCAGTTTGACACCGAATTGGCGCCTGCTTCGCATATAGAAAGCATCGAGATGCCGCGACGTTCGGCGACGTATCAGACCGGCATCGTTGCGTACATCCCGTCGGGGGTTCAGCTCGCGAAACCAGCATGATAGCTGAGCGGCATGATCAGCTGATCCCCCACGAAGTACAAGGCCACGGACTGGTCGGCTGACAATGATGGTCTGAGTGGACGTAGATCGCTGTCGATCTGGTTTGTTCCCGAGATGGTTTCGCCGCCGCCGCCAGAAAATCCTGAACGTGAACTGCAATAATGAGGTGGGACCGCTCCGGTGCCCGTTTTGATCGATAGAACGGGCATCAAAGCCGAGGGTAAGGGGACTGCTCGCACGCATGGCGGCCCGAACGCTGGATTTGGCGCAGGATCCATATCGGGAGCGACGAGAAACCGCTGGAAGTCCCTGCCGTCGAAATCGCCACGCGTCCTGTCGGTGACCTGCCAATGCTGCCAAAGGTGCTCAATCAAATATACGCACCGCAAGAGTGTTGGAACTATTTTTGCAAGGCCGGATATGCTTTTACGTGAAATGGAAATTCTCTGAACACGCACTTTGGTTGGCAGAGACGAAAAGGCTGAGTGGGCACCTCAGAAGTTCACGGCTTGCGTTCACCTGGTCCTGTCTCGGGTTTTTGCCCTGAAATGCCGCGCCGTTTGTGGGGGCCCGCGTGGTCACTGTGGCGACTGGTTCCTTTAGTCAAGCCACTGTGGCTTGCCACGGGAAAGAGTGTCAACGAAGGCCAACAGAGGCCGCCAATAAAAAGGGGCGCACCCTTGGCGCGCCCAACAAAAAGAGGCGGTGACGGTCCTAGGCTGCTTCAGCCTGCTGGGCCGCAGCGTTGCGACGCTCGCTTTCTTCGCGTGACAGGGCGACAGACGTACGCACGCCTTTTCCGACAAATTCCATAAGGCCGGTGACAACGCGTTCGTTAGGGTCGATACCGGCGCACGACAGCACCTCACGCCCATCACGTGACCGTGCCCAGCGAGCGATCTGTTCGGGACCATTGCCATATTTTTTGTCGTCAGCAATGGCATCATCCAATGCGGCCAGAACCACGGCAGCGAAAAGTTTCCGCGCTCGGTTGCCCTGTTCGCTGTTGAAAGCTGTGCTATCAACGAAATCCTTCATGGTGCGTCCTTGAATTATTGGTCTTGTCTTTTTGACGTAGCGAGCCTTATGGCGCATTCTAACCGATTCGGGTAGCCTGTTCTTGCATGGCTCTTATGCAAAGAATGCATGGCTTCCTAGGCGGGTAGCACGACATGTGGTTGTCTTGCCAGATACTCATCCGCGAGATATAGGGTCTGCCTGAATCCGATCAACCTATTGTCAAAGAATAGCCACATGCCGAAAATCAACGGAAACGAAATTCGTCCGGGCAATGTTCTGGAACACAACGATGGCCTGTGGGCTGCGGTGAAAGTCGACCACGTCAAGCCGGGCAAGGGCGGCGCTTTTGCTCAGGTAGAGTTGCGCAACTTGCGGAATGGTTCGAAGCTGAACGAACGTTTCCGCAGCGCCGACAAGGTGGAACGTGTTCGACTTGAACAGAAAGACCAGCAGTTCTTGTACGAAAACGACGGAATGCTCGTATTCATGGACGCTGAGACCTATGAGCAGATTGAACTGCCTGCTGATATTCTTGGCGACCGTCGCCCGTTTCTGCAGGATGGCATGACCATCGTGGTAGAGTTTTACGAAAGCGAGGCGCTGAATGCCACGCTGCCGCAAAAGGTCACCTGTAAAATTGTTGAGACAGAGCCAGTTGTGAAGGGCCAGACAGCCGCGAATAGCTTCAAGCCCGCGATCCTCGACAATGGTGTAAAGGTCATGGTGCCGCCGTTTGTTGGCCAGGACGAAGACATCGTGGTCAACACCGAGACCATGGAATACTCTGAACGGGCGTAACGCCGCCCTTTAGAACCCAAAGCCGTCGTCCCATGCCTGAGGAATGGCCTGGGACATGGCTTTGGAGACTGGATTGAAAATCCCGAATACCGTCGAGACGCTGACATCGATCAGGGTGATGGAATGGGTGAAGTTCAGGTGGTTGTTTATGGCCCCGCCAGTGTGGCCATAGACCAAGACAGCACCATGCGGGTTTTCAAAAACCATGAGGTCATCGAAATCTGCGGCTTCAAAGGACAGGGTATCTTGTCTGGCATTGAAATCGTCAACGACATCATGCCCCCCCATTGTTCTGCCAAAGTTGAAGATAAAGGTGTCTGTGCCACCGCCACCGATCATCGTGTCGTCACCGCCGCCACCACGCAGGATGTCGTAGTTGGCTCCGCCGATCAGGCGGTCATTGCCATAGCCGCCGTCAAGGCTGTCATTGTCGGCACCCCCGATCAAGAGGTCAGCGCCATGTCCCCCGAGCAGGGTGTCTGCGCCGAAAGCGCCATTGACAGTGTCGCGTCCAGCACCGCCCAACATGCTGTCATTTCCGTTGCCGCCAAACAGGAAATCATTGGCGCCACCCCCTGTCATGGAATCGTCGCCCTCACCGCCTTGCAACTGGTCCTTTCCCAGCCCTCCGTGCATGGTGTCTGCACCATGGCCGCCCAGCAAGTAGTCGTTGCCTTCGCCCCCTGAAATGAAGTCATTTCCGCGGCCTCCGTCGACGGTATCGCGCCAGGTGCCACTCAGCAGCGTGTCATTGCCGGCGTCACCGTATAGCTGGTCGTTGCCTTGCCCGCCGGTCAGTCTGTCATTGTTGTCGCCACCGTAAAGGAGGTCGTGGTGGTGTCCACCATGAAGGGTGTCGCTGCCCTCTTGGCCCCACAGGGTGTCATTTCCTGTGCCACCCGACATCACATCTGAGCCGGTCCCGCCGTCAACGTGATCATCTCCGTCACCAGCATCCAGGGTGTCGCTGCCCCACATGCCCAAAAGTGTGTCGTCGCCAGTTCCGCCCGTGGCACGGTCATCGCCCGATCCGCCATCGATATGGTCGTTTCCCGTACCACCGTTGATGCGGTCGTCGTCGTTTCCGCCTTCGAGTGTGTCGTCCCCGATCCCGCCATCCAATCGATCATTACCACTGCCACCCGAGACGCTGTCATCGTCATCGCCGCCTGACACAATGTCATGTCCATCGCCGCCGCTGAGCGTATCGTTGCCTGTACCTCCGGAAACGCGATCATCATCATCGCCGCCATAGGTCAAGTCGTCGCCAGCCCCTGCATGGATTGTGTCTCGGCCGACAGAGCCCGTGAGTGAATCGTTACCGGACCCGCCTGAAACCTTGTCATTTCCTGCGCTGCCGTGAAGCGTGTCGTGCCCATGCCCGCCAATGACTGTGTCATTTCCATCGCCGCCAGCGGCCGAGTCGTGGCCGATGTCCCCGAACAGCGAGTCGTTTCCTGTGGACCCGATCAACGTGTCATCCCCGGCGTCACCGAACAGGTGGTCGTTTCCCGCGCCGCCGTACAGGGAATCGGCGCCAAATCTGCCTATCAATGTGTCGTTGCCGTCAGTCGCGCTCATAAGGGTGTCTCCGAACCCGCATAAATCCAATTGGGCAGAAAGATCTCCCCAAGTCCTTCTCGACTTAATTTTTGTTAAATTTTTCGCATAATTATGGTCCAATCAGGGCGTTGTGCCTCGAAAGAGCTGTTCAGGATGTTGTCACTGTTTCCGCCGCGCAAATACTCTGCTGCACTCATACTCTTTGATACATTTGGGTTCCAAACAGGATCCATACTCGTACCAACATCCTGAACACCTGCAGCATTCTGCGCGGCGTTGTTTCGTCCACTCTTACAGTTCGATGAAGGCCGGTCCTCCCGCATCGATTACTCACTCAACACATGATGCTTTTGTGACAGTCGATTGGGAGAAGAGTGAGGCGGGACCAAGATCTATTTTCGGCGCAGTCGAAAAACGCGGAATTTGTCCGCGTTGGACGAACAGTATTCGACCTGACGCGGCTATTGTTGTCCGGTAGCGCTAAGCTGAGGTTGGCCTGCGGCAACAATGGTTGCGAAGTCAAAGAGCCGTTTCGGTTTTGGAAAATTTCCAGATTGCGCTAAATTTGATCAAAACAATCTTTGATTGAGCAGTGCCGCGTTTTCGCCACAATTTCACCCCTGAGTTGCTTGAGGTTTATTAAAGTCAACTCAGTGATTGTCACTCTTTAGCGTCTGGTTTCGACCAGCTGATTTGGGCTGAACCCGCCTTCATTTCCGGCGTTGCACGATCAAACCTTAGGTAGGCTATCGCTTTGGTACCGGATTGGGTATAGAGGGTGCCAACGGCTTTGCCGCCAGCCTCAATGGGTGTTCCGGGGGCCGCGTTGCCCACAATATCTACAGTCACAAGACCTTTTCGCAACTCAGTCTTGTGCTTCATGCGGGCGGTGACCTCTTGCCCTACATAACAGCCCTTGCGGAAGTCTACGCCGTTCAGGCGCTCAAACCCGGCCTCCAGGATGTAGCTGTCTGAGGTAAGCTCGATGCCGAACCGTGGGATACAGGCAGCCACGTAGATGTCGTCCCAGTTGACGCTGGTTTGCGACGGTGCACCGCTGTAATCGCGCCAGCCCAAAGACGGGTTTCTTGGGTCAATAAAGGCAGTTTGTGGCATGTCATCGAGCCCGCGTGAAACGGGTATGTCGGTTGTTTCAAGCTCAATTTTTGCGCGAAGTTTGTACAGGCTCAGACGCTGCAAAAGTCCTGCGGCCGCCGAGGCATCCACATCGATCAGGATGCCATCATCCGTCGGCACCAGAAAGAAGTCGGTTATCAGCTTGCCTTGCGGCGTCAGCAGAGCGGAATAGACCAACCCGTCTTTCAGGTTGTCTATGTCATTGGTGACCAGTCCTTGAAGGAACTCGCCCGCCGTATCCCCGAGCACTTTCAGAACTTTGCGGCTTTGATCGGTCATTTCAAGC
This sequence comes from Paracoccaceae bacterium, assembly GCA_022448925.1. Classification (GTDB taxonomy): domain Bacteria; phylum Pseudomonadota; class Alphaproteobacteria; order Rhodobacterales; family Rhodobacteraceae; genus JAKVCP01. The sequence continues at coordinate 5,954 of JAKVCP010000079.1, read as the reverse complement.
TCCAACCTTCGGTTGCTTTCACATATACGTTCATGGACGCCGTTCAACAGGATCCGACACATGCGTGCACCGATATCCGTCATTGTCCCAACACTCAACGATGCATCCGAACTGCCTGCAAGTTTGACTGCGTTGATCGAGGGCGTTGAGGCCGGGTTAATCGGCGAATTGATCATCAGCGATGGAGGTTCCAAGGATCATACACGCGCGATTGCCGATGATGCCGGGGCGATCTGGGTCGAGGGCAGGCCTTCACGTGGCGCTCAATTTCAACGCGGGGCTGAGGTGTCGCGCGGTGACTGGTTGTTGTTTTTGCATCCAGACACCAGATTGGAAGCCGGATGGTCCGGGCCGATCAGCAGGGCCTTGGAAGAGACCGGAGCCTTTCATTTTCGCCTGACTTTCAGGGCCAGTGGTGTTTTGCCGTCCTGGGTTGCGGGCTGGGCAAACCTGCGATCTGTTGTCTTCAAGCTGCCCTACGGAGATCAGGGCCTTTTGGTGCATCGGCGCGATTTCACCGCAGTAGGGGGGTATCCAGATGTCCCTGTGCTGGAGGATCTGGTGATAGCGCGTGCGTTGCGCGACAAACTGCGTGAGGTGCCAATCCGGGCATCATCGTCGGCGCATGTCTACACCCGTGAGGGCTGGATCTTGACCGGCCTGCGCAGAGTGTTTTTACGGTTGCGCTATCGACTTGGTGCAAAACCCGAACGGCTCGTCAAAGCTTATTCGGGCTCTGACCCCTCGGCAAACTGAAGCCGGTAGAGATCGGCATAAACGCCCCCTCGGGCCAAAAGCTGCGCGTGTGATCCTTGGTCGATCACCTTTCCCTTATCCATGACCACAATCTTGTCCGCATTTCGTATCGTTGCCAGGCGATGCGCAATGACCAGCGTTGTCCGCCCTTCTGACAAGGTATCCAAGGCCTTTTGCACGATGGCTTCGGATTGCGCGTCAAGCGCCGACGTGGCCTCGTCCAGAAGCAGGATAGGCGTGTCGCGCAACAGGGCGCGGGCAATGGCCACGCGCTGGCGTTGTCCGCCTGAAAGATTGGTCCCACGCGGGCCAGCGGGACTGTCCAGTCCCTGGGGCAAACGCGGCAGAAAGTCTGTGACATGGGCGGCGTCCAGCGCCCGTTCCAGCTGTGCATCAGTCACATTTTCCTGACCCAACAGGATGTTTTCCCGCAGGGTTTCGTCAAACAGCAACGCCTCTTGCGAGACGACGGAAAACAGAGCTCTTAGATCAGCCAGACGCATCGCAGAGACCGGGATACCGCCGATGCTGGCAGCCCCCCGGAGTGGGTCGACCAGCCGTGTCAGGATGTTGAAGACGGTTGATTTCCCAGCGCCAGAGGCCCCGACCAGGGCTGTCGTCTTACCTGCCTCGGCCACAAAACTGGCCCCTTGCAAAACGGGCAGGTCTCCATAAGCCAGATGCACATTGTCCAGCACCACGTCGGGCACAGAGGAGGGGGCGGGCAAAGGGTCTTCGGGGTCGGTCAGATCTGTCGTTTCATGCAAGAGGGCGCGAATGCGTTCAAGTCCAGCCGCAGCCACTTCCCAGGCCCCTGCAACGGCGCCGAGACGCCGCAAGGGTTCAAACGTCAGGCCGATCGCGGTGAAAAATGCCATGAAATCACCAACAGTCTTTTCCCCCGCGATGATTTCTCCTCCGCCATAGAACAGTACGGCCATGAAGCCCAGACCTGCCATAACATCAAACATGCCCGGAAACGTTGCCTCGCCCAGTGTCGTGCGTACTTCGTTTTTGACACGGGCGCGGGTCAAAGTGCGGTAACGCTCGGATTGATAGGCTTCCATCGCGTTCAGCTTGATCGGGATGATGCCGTGAAACACCTCGTTCAGGCGGGTGTACAGATGTGCGGCCACTTCGCGCACGCGCCGCGCCTGGCGGCGCACATAGCGCTGCAAAAGCGCGGTGGGCGCGATCAGAAGCGGAATGCAGGCCATTGCAACAACTGTCCATTTCCAATCGACCGACAGGGCGACGGCCATCAGCGAGATCAACGCCACAAAATCCCGGCCGGCGCCGGTCACGATCAATCGCCATACTCGGTTGATGGTGTCGACATCGTTCTCGACCCGTTGCATCAGGTGCCCCGGCGGATTGATCTGGTGATAGCTGGCATCCAGGGTCATCAGATGCTCAAGCATATCGATACGTATGTCGGCAATCGTGCTTTGTGAAATCCGGGTCAGCAGGACTTTTTGTGTCACACTTGAAACGGCGCGTACGCAAAAGATCCCCAGCACCAAAAGCCCGACCCACAAAAGCGCGTCTTCGTTGCCGGCCAGGAATACCGTGTCAAACAGAGGCTTCATGATGTAGCTGAGCGCCCCGAACATGGCACCTTCAAGGGCCATGAACAGAACTGCAACAAACAGCAGACCGGCATAGCGGTGCAAGTAGCTTCTCCAGACCCAGCGCATCAGGCGTCGTGATTGGGCTGGATCGACCGGAGTGGGCGGCGGTGCGGTGTCAGTCACGCTTTTTCCAGGCTGGTCGCTGCGGGGATGCGATTGTCGAACCCGGTTTGAACGGCCTCGGGGTCGTATTCGGTCGCAACCCAGTCTTCGAAGCCGATCTGACCACCGGTTTTCAATCGCGCGGCGTAGACCTCTAACAGATAATCGTGAACCCCGGTCTGAGTGGATTTCAGATGCAGGTAGCGAAAACTCAACTGCCGGGCTGCGACGTCAACCGGCTGATCTTCGAAAACCATCAGATATGTTGCCGCGCTTAGCCCGGCACGGTCGGCACCCGATTTGCAATGCATCAGAAAGGGGCGCTCTGCAACGCGCATCGCATCAATGACCTTCAACAAGGCCTCGGGCGTGGGGGCCCTTCGCGCAGACAGCTTTGCATTCAGCAGAGTCATGCCAAAATCGGCGCAGTTTTCTTTCTCTAGCAGATAATTGGCGTGTTTCTCTTCGCCCCGCAGGTTGACGACCGTCTTGATGCCCATTTTTGCATAGCGACGAAACCGGCGCCGTGTTGGTAAATTGGATCGGTAAACCCCGGGTGCGACCTGATCGAAGTTTGTCCAGAGAATGCGCAGAAAGGCGTGATCAAACAGGTTGTAATGCACCTGTGCCCAAAATCGCTGCATCGGCGTGTCGATCGACTGACCGAAAGATCGGCGCAATGAGCGTTTCGCCTCGCCGATCCGTGTCCAGATTTTCGCCAACATCATGCGCCTTTCGAGTTTGGCGGGGGTTTAGCGCCTGCACGGACCTCTGGCAAGCACCGCGGGATATTGACGGCGCGTCTTGGCTCGCTAGTGTTTGGCGCAACGGCGGTCGCGCCACATTACCCATTCACGGAGTTCCCCATGTCGCTTGCCTCGGGCCAGAGCTATCTGGCCATTCCCGGTCCTTCTGTCATTCCAGAACAGGTGCTGCAGTCCATGCATCGGTCGTCTCCGAATATCTATGAAGGAGAATTGGTTGACCTGACCCGCAGCCTTGTGCCTGATTTAAAGGCTGTGGCGCGCACCGACGGCCATGTGGCAATGTATATCGGCAATGGCCACGCGGCCTGGGAAGCGGCAGTTGCCAATGTGCTGGCGCCGGGTGAGTTGGTGCTTGTCGCCTCGACCGGTCGGTTTGCCCATGGGTGGGGCGAAACAGCGGCCGGGCAGGGTGTTGCGGTTGAGCTAATGGAATTCGGCATCAAATCGCCGGTGGATCCGCAGAGGATTGCCGACCGTCTGCGCGCCGACAGCGAGCGTAAGATCAAGGCAATCATGGTTGTGCATGTCGACACATCAAGTTCGATCCGCTCTGAAATCGCGCCCATCCGCGAGGTGCTGGATGACCTGGAGCATCCTGCGCTTTTGATGGTCGATTGCATCGCATCGCTGGGCTGTGACCCCTTTGAGATGGATGCTTGGGGGGCAGACATCATGGTTGCGGGATGTCAGAAGGGCCTGATGGTGCCCGCAGGCATGTCTTTTGTCTATTTTAACGACCGGGCTGCGCAGGTGCGCAGCCGCATGGAACGTGTGAGTTGGTACTGGGACTGGGTAAAACGCACAGAGCCGGACTATCTTTTCCAGTATTTTGGCGGTACCGCACCCACGCATCACCTATATGGTCTGCGCACCGCGTTGGACATGATCCATTCAGAAGGGATCGAAGCCACCTGGGCACGCCATGCAAAGCTGGCTGAGGCGGTCTGGACCGCGGTTGAGCACTGGTCCCAAAAGGGTCCTCTGACGTTGAACGTGGCGGACCGAGCGCACCGAAGTCATGCCGTGACAGCCCTGCGCATCGGGCAGCCGTATGGCGTAGATTTACGTCGCTGGTGCGAACAGCAGGCTGGTCTGACTCTGGGTATAGGACTTGGCATGTCAGAGCCCGAAGATCCAACAGGCCTTGGATTCTTTCGTTTTGGGCACATGGGGCATGTCAATGCGCAGATGATCATGGCCCTGCTGGGCACGGTCGAAGCCGGTTTGGCCGCGATTGGGGCTCCGTATCAGGCTGGCGGCGTGTCTGCCGCAGCCCAGGTGATTGCCCGGGCCTAGGGCTGTCGGCGGGCCAGGACCCTGGTCATCAGATGGTTCAGGACCAGGCCTGTCAGAACAACGGCCCAAAAGCCGATCGTTGCCCAGAGTGCAATTAAGACCCAGAACAAGTTGACGCCCAGTGAAATCAAAGCGGCATTTGTATAGTTTTCGACGCGTTTTGGCCGGGGGCTCTTCATTTGCGCCTCCAGATATTGTGCGAATGCTCACGGTTTACAATAACGCTTTTGGTGCAGCTGTCAGTTGAATTTTTGTAGGCTTGCACCCAGGCCTGCCCGCACCCCACAAGTCTGCACGCTTCTTTTCAGCCAACAAGACCTGGGTCACAACCAACAAACAGGCGATACCCTCAACGGCCGCTTTTCCCAGCATCAGACGCCACCAAGCCACCACGCCAATGCCTAATGTCCCAATTGCGGGACAATGCCGCCGTTCGCCACGCAATGACGAAGGTCCGCTATGTGGGATTGGCTTGAGCACTCGCGATGGTTTAAGTGTGTTGGTGAAACGCTCTCCTTGATAGTCCTCTCACGGCCTAACTAGAATAAACACTTTCAGGTGACGATTTGCGCAGAAATTTGCTACTATTTGAGAATGGTCTGGGGAGGTCTATCGATTATGACTTCTTTCAACTTAGTGCGGCGATTCAAAACGTTTGGGAAAACAAGAGGTTCTTCTCGGGGGATGAACGAGAACTCATTTCTTCATGCACCCCAGACCTAGATGATCCGGGTTATTCAAGTGGGGAAGAGGAAATGCTTAACTCTCAACTCGCGATCCAAGCGATCCGTCAGTTGACCGAGGTAGTAAATGCAAGAGATCTCAACAGATGGGTCACAAATGAGGCAGTGAGCTTTGTCGACACTTTAGAGAAATTCATCTCCCATATCGCTCGATACTTCCATAACGCCCAGGTTAGGTTGCCCAATGATTTTGGAGATCCATTGGTGGACTTCGTAAACAAGACCCGAAGTCATGTCGTAACTCTCAACTACGACCCGCTTCTATACGATTGGCTTTGCAAGAAACACAAGAGGGCGAATTTCACCCTTCACATATGCAATGACTTCAAGGGCGACCTCGTCGATGGTTTCACACGAACAATGGGGTTTTCAAGAAATAACTTCCCGGCACTCCGCCAAGGCTCACAGGGTTACCTTTTGCATTTGCATGGTTCGCCAATCTTTGGTGAGCTTCGGGATCGACAAGGTCAAAGCACTCACCAGCCTGAATATTTTAAGCTGACAAGAGAACAGCTTAGAGCAAATCCGTCTGCTGGCAGGCATATCGTTCTAACACATGGCTCACAAAAAAAGCGATAATTCAAGCGTCAGGAATTCTCTCTCTTTTTTGGGAAAAGTTTCAGGATGCATTGATTGATGCTGAACAAGTAGTTCTGTTC
>JAKVCP010000078.1 GCA_022448925.1 Paracoccaceae bacterium | reverse complement strand
GTTCAGCTCCGCGTCGCTCAAGGGCTGCCTGCATGGTGTTGTCAAAAAGGGGGTCCCTCCCCCGCGCCTGATATGCCATGTGCCTCGCCTTCCTTATGCGAAAAGACAGTCGCAAAGCGTGATTAGCCCGCGCTGCATCTCGTCTTTTGGGGCCACCATGGCGACCCGTATATATCCTGCACCGGGGTTTTCACCCTCGGTATCGCGCGACAGATAGGCGCCGGGCAAAACCCGCACGCCGGTTTCACGCCAAAGTTTCAGTGCCGCCGTTTCGCCATCTGGGACAGGCAACCAAAGAAAGAAACCCGCCTCGGGGGCTGCGTAGCCGGGGGTGTCTGCGAAGATCTGATCAGCCAGATCGAATTTTTCGCGGTAGAGTCTGCGGTTTTCCTCGACATGGGTTTCATCAGCCCAGACGGTCGCCGCCGCCTGCTGCAAGGGCAGTGGCAAAGGTGCGCCCGAATAGGCCCGCAGTTGCTTGATGCGCCGCAGGCTTTCAGGCCCCCCCGCAACGAACCCTGAGCGCAGCCCCGGCAAGTTGGAGCGCTTGCTGAGCGAATGAAAGATGACCACGCGTTCGGGATGTGCGCCCATCTCTTTTGCAATCTGCAACGCGCCCGGCGGAGGCGTGTTGCGGTAGATCTCGGAATAGCATTCATCGGCCAGAATACGAAAATCATGATGCTCGGCCAATGCGATCAACCGTTCCCAATACGCGCGGTCGGCAACGGCCCCCTGCGGATTTGCTGGCGAACAGATATAGGCCATCGCTGTGCGGTCCAACACATCGCCGGGCAGACTGGCGTAGTCTGGCAAATGACCTGTCTGAGCGGTTGCAGGCACAAAAATCGGCTCGGCCCCGACCGAAATCGCGGCGATCATGTAAACCTGATAGAACGGATTCGGCGTCAGGATGACAGGCCTTTTGCCCGCCTTGCTCTCGGGGCACAAAGCCATCGCGGCATTATACAGCCCTTCGCGGGTGCCATTCAGGGCCATCACCTGAGTGTCCGGGTCGATGTCCAGGTCGTAACGTCGTCCCAGCCAATCAGCAATTGCGCCACGCAATTCGGGGCTGCCATCATTTGGAGGGTATTTTCCAAAGCCCGCTGCCTCACGGGTAATCACCTCGGTGATCCAGGCAGGCAAAGCGTGCTTTGGCTCTCCGATTGTCATGTGGACGATCGGGCCACCCGGCTCGTGCACGTCCAACAGAGCGCGCAAACGCGGGAACGCATAGGCCGGAAGGTTCGCAAACCGTTCTGGGAACATTGAAATCTGCTCTGTGCTGCCTCGTGCCGGGTCATTTTCGCCCAGCTTTTGAAACAGGATAGGCAAAGCCGCGCCTTCCGTCCAGAATTTAGGTGTGGAATCAGTAGGCTGTGGCCGAAAAACCGCGCTGCTCTGGGATCAGGCCAACGCCCGTTCGACCGAGACAGCCAGCCGCAACAGGGCCTCTTCGCCCATTGGCGGTCCGATCAACTGAATCCCACAGGACGGAACCCCTGTTGGAAGCGTGATGGCCGACGTGCCCATCAGGTTACCGACCCGGGTATTGCGCAAGGCCATCAGGTTCTCTGTCACATAATAGTCCTCATCATTCATCAACCGGTCGATGTTGGGCGGCATGATGGGTGAGGTGGCGCAGACCACGGCGTCAAATTCGGCGGTTGCTTTGGCCCAGTCAGCACGGATTGCATCGATGCGGCGCCATGCAGCAACAAAATCCGGCGCTGAGAAGTCTCGGCCCGCGCGGAACCTGTCGAGGATCGGAGGATACATTTTGTCCGGCGCGGCCTCAATTTGATCACGCCAGGTGCCGTAGGCTTCGCCGGGAAACAGGGGGCCGGCCTCCTGATAGGCCAACGCCAGATCTGGAAACTCAAATGTCACGACCTCGGCACCGGCATTTTGTAACCGCTCGAGGGCCGACGTAAAGGCCGCGCGAGGCGCGGCACGAAGATCCGCATCCGCAATGGTTTTCAAAATGGCGAAGCGGCGACCAGCAAGGTCTTTGGTGCCGCTCAGGTCAATGGCCTGACCTCCCTCCAGCGCGGCGAGCAGAAGCGCCGCGTCCTCAACTGTGCGACACAAAGGCCCAACCGTATCGAACCGGGCCGCCAGAGGCACAACGCCCTGCAACGAAATCCGCCCAGAGGTGGTTTTCAGCCCAACAAGATCATTCCATGCCGCAGGGATGCGCACCGATCCCCCCGTGTCGCTGCCGATGGCCGCAGCGGCAAGTCCAAAGGCAACAGAGGCGGCAGCCCCCGACGATGACCCTCCGGGCACGGCGCCCGGATCGTTGACATTGGGCGAGGTCGCAGTGATCGGGTTCAAGCCAAGGCCTGAAAACGCCAATTCGGACATATGTGTTTTGCCTAGACAAACCAGCCCCATTGCCGTTGCGGCGCCAAGCACTGCGGCATCTGCGTCTGGCCGGCGTCCAGCCAACAGGGCTGACCCGGCCTCGGTTGCGGTTCCGGCACTGTCAAACAGGTCTTTCCAGCTGATCGGCACACCGTCCAGAGGTGACAACCGGGCTCCCGCTTGCGCCCGAGACGCCGCAGCCGTAGCCTCGGCGATTGCCCGATCCGCTGTGACCACGGTGAAAATCCGGTCCTTGTGGGGATGGGCGGCGATGCGTGCCAGGAAATGCTGGGTCAGTGCAAGCGGATCAATGTCGCCGCGTGCAATCCCACGCCCCAGGTCGGCCGCGCTCATTTCTGTCCAGCTGTCCATGCTGTCACCCTCGTCCTGAATTTTTGCGACCCTAGCGGCACAGAGGCGCATGGACAATCCCGCGCGGTACACCATACTTCGAGGCATGGAAACCAAGAGTGATATCCTGATCGCCGGAGGTGGTCTGAACGGTTTGACCCTCGCCCTGACCGCCGCTCGGTCCGGTCTGACAAGCACCGTCGTCGACGCCCAACCTGAAGCCGCAGCCCGCGCCGCGAACTTTGACGGACGCGCCTATGCGCTGGCTTTGGCATCGCAGCGGATGCTGGAGCGACTTGGACTGTGGCAAGGGCTGCAGGCAGAGGCCCAGCCGATGCTGGATATCAAGGTCACAGACGGGCGCGTGGGCGACGGCGCAGTGTTTCTGGGCTTGCACTTTGATCACGCCGAGATCGAAGAGGGGCCCATGGGGTTCATGGTCGAAGACCGCCACCTGCGCCGCATCTTGTCAACGGCCGCCGAAAATGAGCCCCGGATCACGATCGTCCCGGGCACACGGATCACCAGACAAACCACGTCATCACAAGGCGTTTCGGTCCACTTGGACGACGGAGCGCAGTTGTCAGCGCGCGTTCTGATCGGCGCGGATGGTCGCAAAAGCGGCACAGCCGAACGCGCAGGTATTTCACGCACCGGCTGGGACTATGGCCAGACCGCACTGGTCTGCGCGATTTCACACGAAAAACCGCACAACGGTGTTGCCCATCAATTTTTCATGCCGCCGGGGCCGCTGGCAGTTCTGCCTCTGACCGGCACCCGCAGTTCGATCGTCTGGAGCGAAAAGACAGGCTTTGCGCAAGAAATCAACGCCCTCTCGGACGATGATTATCTCCACGTTCTGCGGCCCCGGTTCGGGGACTTCCTGGGGACCATCAGCCTTGCGGGAGATCGCTACACCTATCCCTTGGGGCTGACTTTGGCGGACCGCTGGACGTCAGATCGACTGGCACTGGTGGGGGATGCGGCCCACGGGGTGCACCCCATTGCAGGACAGGGTCTGAATGCCGGTCTGCGCGACGTGGCCGCTTTGTCCCATGTATGGCACCACGCTCAGCGGCGCGGCGAGGATATCGCAGCTCCTCAGGTGTTGAACCGCTACGCCGAGTGGCGCCGGTTTGACACTGCGACACTTGCGGCCAGCACCGATCTGTTCAACCGGCTTTATTCAAACGACAATCCGCTGCTGCGGATTGGACGCGATCTGGGCATGGCCGCAGTGAACAGGCTACCAGGTCTTCAGCGTGCATTCATGCGGGAGGCCGCTGGATTGAACGGCGACTTGCCCGACCTGATGCGCGCATGAAAAAGGGCACCGTTCCCGGTGCCCAGTTCCAAATGTCAGGTCGCCTTACTGCAGGCGCTGCCCGTTGGCCAGGATGTGGCCCTGCTCATTGAATTCAATGGTCGAGACATTTTCGTCTGCGCCCTGACCCGGAACGGTGAACATGCTCAGCACAAAGCGGGCTCCCATGGCATCTTCTTCGGCCAACAGACCCATGCGGATCAAGTTGTCGATCAAGGTATTCGCCCCGGCAACGTTCAGATTGACCTGACCGATTGGGCGCGGGATGCCATTAAAGGTTTCCAAATCGGTGTTGTCAAAAGTGAACGCGCCATTGCCTGTGAGTTCAGCACCAACCGCCGAAACCGTCAAACCGTTCAGCGCAAGGGAAATCAGTTCACCCGGCAAGGCATCCGACATTGCGATTTCCATCATCGCCTTGTCATCGATCAGATCAAAGAAAAGCTTGGCTTTGCCGGTTATATCCAGCGCGACGGTCGCAGGGTCGCGCGGCAGGATCTGACCCGGATCGAAAAGTCCCCATAGCATGTCGGCAGTGGTGAAGCCCGCCAGCTTGATACCCAATCCAAAGTCCTGCTCAACATCAGCTGCCATAAGCGGCATGGTCACATTGAAGCTGGCTTCCTCCATGGCTGCCGACACCGGCAGCGGGATTTCAGGACCGCTCAGATTGAACGAGACGCCCGTGCCACCCAGATCGTAAGTCACACCATCGGGCCCCATGGACACGCCGATAAAGCCCCCGTTGGTAGAGCTGGCGCCGTTGGTGGTGCCCGAAAACTCAGTAATCTCGAACTGGGTTTTACCGCCACTGTGGGAAAATTTGCCGTCCATCACGAACCCTGAGGACATCATTGCAACCGGGTCTTCTGGATCAAGATTATCCGGCAGAAAAAGATCGCCAGCGAATTTCACGCCGGACAAGGCACCGCGAAACGCACCGGCCTCGTCGCCACCGTCAGGATCACTGAACGCAACATCATAGGTCAGCGAGCCAATGTCCATGACCTGCGTGATGTCGCGACCCTCCTGGCCCGAGATCCTGGAAGAGCCGTCAACCGAGTTCATCTGCAGGCTGAAGCTCGCAACATCCATTGGCACGACCTCTCCGTCGATAGCCAATTCGGCAAGAGTGATTTCCAGACTGTCGGCCGTGTACGTGTACACTAGGTTGTTTGGCTCACCAGAAACGATCACCGACATGTTGGTCTGGCTGTAATCAAGACCCAGGTCGACCTCTTCGCCATCATCAATGCGAATATCCAACGGCATCACGTCGGGAAAGCGCACCAGAACAGAGCCATCCCCCCGATCGATCAGACGCAACTCCGACGCGCTCATGGCGACATCACCACCGCCCTCAGGCAAGGCCATCGAAAACGTCATGTCCTGGATCGTCAAATCATTGCCATTTGCGACTTCGGTGCCAGTGACGGCGTAACCGAAGTCAGTCAAATATGCCTCCAGATCGTTCCAGACCTGACGCGGTGTCACATCCGCCATTGCACCTTGCGCAAAACACAACGCTGTCAGCGCAACACCACAAAACAATTTTCTCTCAAGTGCCATCGGGCACCCCCTTCCTTTACAAATTCCAGAGCCACAGCTTCCGCTTCATCCTGCGACGGGTCAAGGGTACTGGACCAACGGTAGTGCAGCGATTACCAAGGGTTGCAGGATACTTGGGGACCATTTCATGGATATGACCGGCAAGACAGTCATGATTACCGGAGCTAGCCGCGGTATTGGCGCCGCCGCTGCCCGCGTTTTTGCTGATTCGGACGCGAATGTTGCGCTGGTTGCACGCGACAAAGACGCCATTGACAAACACGCGGATCAGATCGGCGCCGCAGCCCTGGCCATTCCCTGTGACGTCAGCCGCTACAGCGATGTCACGCAGGCCGTTGCAGAGTGCAAGGCCGCCTTTGGCCAGATCGATGTGCTGATCAACAATGCGGGCGTGATCAATCCTATTTCGCATCTTTGCGAAGCCGATCCAGACGCCTGGGGACAGGCGATCGACATCAACCTCAAGGGGGTATTCCATGGGATGCGCGCCACCTTGCCCGACATGATCGCCAGCGGGGGTGGAACAATCCTGACCATTGGATCGGGCGCGGCGCATGGCCCGGTCGAAGCATGGTCACAGTATTGCTCTTCCAAGGCCGGTGCCTTGATGTTGACCCGGATGGCCGATGAGGAAGCCCGCGACAAGGGCATCCGTGCAATCAGCCTGTCACCCGGGACCGTGGCCACTGAAATGCAGCGCGAAATCAAGGCAAGTGGTATCAACCCGGTCAGTCAACTGGACTGGGACGTGCATATCCCGCCTGACTGGGTGGCAAAGGCGCTTTTGTGGATGTGTGGAGCCGAGGCAGATGCCTGGCTTGGAGCAGAGGTATCGCTCCGCAATGAGGAAATTCGCCGAAAGGTTGGGCTGATATGATTTGGGTTTCACACGAAGACGGGATGACACTGATCACCTTGGGGCGACCGGAAAAAGCCAATGCGCTGACAGCCGATATGCTGGAAGCGCTGTGCATCGCGGTCGAAGAATCACGGGATCAGAAGGTCATCGTGTTGACCGGAGAGGGCACAGTGTTTTGTGCCGGTGCCGATTTGGATGCGGCACGTTCGGGTCTTGCGACAAGTCCGATGTGGGAACGGCTTTCGGGCGCACTTGCGCGGTTTCAGGGGCTGAGCATAGCAGCCCTGAACGGCACCTGCGCGGGCGGCGCGCTGGGAATGGTTCTGGCTTGCGACCTGCGGATCTGCGTGCCCAACACCAGGTTCTTTTATCCGGTCATGCAGTTGGGCTTTCTGCCACAGCCATCAGATCCCAAACGTCTTGCCGCGATTGCCGGACCATCACGTGCGCGGCTGATGCTGACAGGGGGGCAAAAGATAGGGTCCGAAGAGGCGTTGGTTTGGGGGCTCGTTGACCGGATCGCCGACCCCTCTGCCCTTATGGACACAGCCCGCATCCTTGCAAAGGATACGCTCGCGGCGGATCTGTCTCACATTCACGGCATCAACGCCCTGTATTAACCCAGGTGTCAGCGACCCATTCCGAACACGGCCGCGCCGTGTTCAAGGCATGGCCTCAAAATCTGGCGGCGGTGTTGAGTGGACAGCCCTGCGTCACAGCCGGCCGGATCTGTATGGGCCTTGCCTGCGGGGATGAAACCCACGCCGCACGCGGTCAGAGCTGTATGGCCGCCTGACATCTATCACGGACCCGCGACGCAAAAACTGGCCACCGATTGACATGTCGGGACAAACCGTTTCGGTGAAGCGCCCTTCGCAGTTGGTTTCACATTTCCAAACCATGTGATCTTGGGTGACACAGCGTCGGCAGCAGCACCAATTCCAGTCAACTGCGCAAGCCCCCGCGCGGATAGGGACGTGGTCTGCTGCACTGCGATACACAGTTCAGACATCCGTTTCCACGGTGCCTTGTCACACTGCAAAGCCAATTGGGGTCCAAAGCCGCAAGCCAGAATTTTCGAACAATCCCCCAGTGCGGGCGTAAAAAGCAAATCTTCAGGCGTTCCCCCTGATCTTTGCCGTTCGCACCACAAAAGCGGAAAACACCACCCTGCGGCAGATCTGTGCCAATGGCACTGCATACAGCCGCGGATTACCCGGGACATTCCGAAGGACGTCTCGGAGGGCGTTCCAGCACGCCAAGACACGTTTCCCCGCGCTATGGCTCATTTTCGCGCTACGGGCGCCGCTTGATTGATGCGCCTTCAGCGGACAACGCACGGGCGCGGCAAGCGTGCTGTACAGGCTGCAGGCCTTACTAAGCTCAGATCTCTGCCTGTGTCATGAACGCTCCGGTGCCAGTTCTGTGGTTCGCTGAATCTGGTCTGTTTTGGGGCACACTGAGAAGATATCCATGCGGTCCGGGCCCGCTTACCGGGCCGTGAAACGCGTGGTCTGACCCAAGATGTCCCGGATGTCGAACGGCCGGGCTCTGATGCGAACCAACACGTAATAACCACATCTTGTATCTTAAAAGTTTCAGTACCACTGGACGGCGGGGCGTGCGCGCCTTATCACGCCGGGCGATACTGATTGACGCTGTCGCTGAGGAATACACATGTCCCGCTATGACCCATCTGTGATCGAGCCCAAATGGCAGTCCGCCTGGGACAAGGCGCAAACCTTCCGAGCCACCCGTGATGGCGACAAGCCCAAATACTATGTGCTTGAGATGTTTCCCTATCCATCCGGGCGCATACATATCGGTCATGTGCGCAACTATACAATGGGCGACGTCATCGCGCGCTACAAGCTGTCTACCGGCCACAATGTCCTGCATCCGATGGGCTTTGACGCCTTTGGCATGCCGGCTGAAAACGCCGCGATGAAATCGGGCGGCCACCCCAAGACCTGGACCTATGAAAACATCGACACAATGGTCGAGCAGATGAAACCGCTGGGGTTCGGCCTTGATTGGTCGCGCATGTTCGCCACCTGTGATCCGGAATACTATGGTCAGCAACAGGCGTTGTTTCTCGATTTCCTCGAAGCCGGCCTCGTCTACCGCAAGAACGCCATCGTGAACTGGGATCCGGTCGACATGACCGTTCTGGCCAACGAGCAGGTGATCGACGGCAAAGGCTGGCGCTCGGGCGCGGATGTCGAGCGGCGCGAGCTGACGCAGTGGTTCTTCAAGATCTCTGGCATGGCGGGCGAGTTGCTCGACGCCATCGACAGCCTTGATGAGTGGCCCGCCAAGGTCAAACTGATGCAGCAGAACTGGATCGGCAAATCGCGCGGGCTGCAGTTTGCCTGGGACCTGACCGAACCCACCCATGGGCACGACAAGATTGAGGTATACACCACCCGCCCCGACACTCTGATGGGCGCATCCTTTCTGGGCCTGTCACCTGATCACCCGCTGACCAAAGCGCTTGAGGCTGACAATCCCGACCTCGCCGCGGCGGTGGCCGAGATGCGCAGGGGCGGCACCACCGAAGAGGCGCTGGAAAAAGCCGAAAAGCTTGGCTTTGACACCGGCCTCAAGGTCCAGCACCCGCTGGATCCCAGCTGGGAAATCCCGGTCTGGGTCGCGAACTTCATCTTGATGGACTACGGCACAGGCGCGATTTTCGCCTGCCCCGCGCATGACCAGCGCGACCTTGATTTCTGCCGCAAGTATGACCTGCCGGTCATCGATACCTTCCGTGCCCTGGAAAACGGCACTCCCGTCGAGAACGAGGCCTTTGTCCCGCTCAAGACCGAGAAGGTGAGGTGGCTCAACCACTTCGCCGGTCTTGACGTTGCGACAGGGCAAGAGGCGGTCGACACCACAATCGACTGGATGCAGGCCAAAGGCCTGGGCGAGGGCGTCGAGAAATTCCGCCTGCGCGACTGGGGACTGTCCCGGCAGCGGTACTGGGGCTGCCCGATCCCGATTGTCTACTGCGACACGTGCGGCGTTGTGCCGGAAAAGAAAGAGAACCTGCCGATCGCCCTGCCCTTTGACAACGGCAATGAAGAGATCGATTTTTCTGTGCCCGGCAACCCGCTGGATCGCCACCCAACCTGGCGCGACTGCGCCTGCCCCAAATGCGGCGCACCAGCAAAGCGGGAAACAGACACGATGGATACCTTTGTGGATTCGTCGTGGTATTATGCGCGCTTCACCGCCCCGCGCGCCGAAACGCCGACCGATCCGGACGAGGCCAACTACTGGATGAACGTCGATCAGTATATCGGCGGCATTGAGCACGCGATCCTGCACCTGCTCTACTCGCGCTTCTTCGCGCGCGGCATGATCAAAACCGGGCACCTGCCCGAAACGGCGGCCGAGCCGTTCAACGCCCTGTTCACGCAGGGCATGGTGACACACGCCATCTTCCAAACCACGGGTAAGGATGGCCGTCCGGTCTATCACTACCCCGAAGATGTGGATCTGCGGGACGGCAAAGGCTTTCTGAACGACGGGACAGAAGTAACAATTGTGCCGTCGGCCAAGATGTCGAAGTCCAAGAATAATGTCGTCGACCCGATGCACATTATCGCGCAATACGGCGCGGACACAGCACGCTGGTTTGTGCTGTCAGACAGTCCACCAGAGCGGGATGTGGAATGGACGGCATCCGGGGCTGAAGCCGCGCACAAACATCTGTCACGTGTCTATCGGGTCGCGGCCGAAGCCGCTGCCAGCGATGCGCCGGGAAATGATCACGACACCGCGCTGCTGAAAGAGATGCACAAGGCGATCTTTGATGTCACACAGGGCGTCGAAAGCTTTGGATTCAACGCCTCGATCGCCAAGCTTTATGCCTTTACCAACACGGTCGCCAAATCCAAGGCGGGCAGTGCGGCCAAGCGCGAGGCCGTCAAGACGCTCGTGCATCTGATGTCACCGATGACGCCGCACCTGGCCGAAGAGGTCTGGTCTATGCTCGGCGGCGAGGGGCTGATCGCCAATGCGCCCTGGCCGGTCGCGGACGAAAAAATGCTGGTCGAAGACAGCGTGACCTTGCCCATCCAGATCAACGGCAAGCGGCGCGGCGAGATCACGGTGGCAAAAGACCTCGACAAGGCAGAGGTTGAACGGCAAGCTCTGGCCCATGAAGCCGTGCAGCGGGCGCTGGACGGCGCGACACCAAAGAAGGTGATCGTGGTACCGGGACGGATCGTGAATGTGGTCGTCTGACAGACGTGTATTCCTTTGGGGCGCAGTTGCAGCGCTAGGGGGCTGCGGGTTCACCCCAGCCTACGGCCCCACCGGCAGGGCACAGGCCCTGCAGGGCCAAATCAACTTGCCGACCCCGCAAGACAGGAACCAGTTCCTGCTCAACCAGCGGCTTGAGGAACGACTTGGACATGGTGGCGTGGGCCGCTTCGTGTTGGACCTGCGTTTGGCGATCCGCGAAAATGCGTTGGGCACCACAGCAGACGGACAGACGACGCGCTATCACCTGGTGGGCGACGCCGACTACGAGCTGAAGTCAATCGCCACGGAAACGGTGCTGACCAGTGGGTCAACCACCGGATTTACGGCGTATTCTGCGACCGGTACCACGGTGGCCACTTTGGCAGCGGAACGCGACGCTTATGAACGTCTGATGATACTGCTGGCCGATCAGATCGTTGATCGTTTGCTTCTGGCTGCCGCTGATCTGCCATCATGAAACTGTCGCCGCGCGACGCGCCTTCCTATTTTGCCAAGCCTGACCCCGACAAGACAGGCCTATTGATCTATGGAGCAGACGCCATGCGCGTGGCGCTGAGACGGCAAGAGGTGATCGCAGCCCTGGTGGGTCCGCAAGGCGAAGAAGAGATGCGATTGACGCGAATCCCCGGAGGCGACCTGCGCAAGGACCCCGCGCTTTTGTTGGATGCGGTCAAATCGCAGAGCTTTTTCCCCGGACCTCGCGTCGCCTTTGTCGAGGCGGCGGCAGATGCCGCGACCAAGGCAATCGACGCGGCCCTCGAAGATTGGCGTCCTGGCGATGCGCAGATCATCGTGACCGCCGGCCAATTGGCGGCGCGGTCATCGCTGCGCAAGCTGTTTGAGACGCATCCGACGGCCTATGCAGCTGGCATTTACAACGATCCGCCAGGTCGCGCAGAACTTGAGGCAGACCTTGCAAGGGCCGGCCTGACCCGTCTGGGCACCGGCGCAATGGATGCGATTGTGGCGCTGTCGACCTCTATCGACCCAGGCGACTTTCGGCAAACTCTTGAAAAACTGTCACTTTTCAAGATCGGAGATGATGCGCCCGTCAGCCCCGAGGATATCGCCCTGTGCGCTCCGGCTTCGACCGAGGCCGAGGTGGACGACATCCTGCATGTTGTTGCCGAAGGGCGTACCGGCGATATCGGCCCGGTGATGGCACGGCTCAAGGCACAAGGCGCAGCGCCGGTCACCTTGTTGATCATGACCACCCGTCATTTCCGCATCTTGCACGCCGCCGCGAGTGACCCCGGAGGTCCCGCTGCCGGTATCGGACGGCTTCGGCCACCGGTTTTTGGCCCCCGCCGCGATCGCATGTTGAGACAGGCACAGGGGTGGGGCATGCGCAAGCTGGAAAGCGCACTTGAAATCCTGACCGACACCGATTTGAAGTTACGCTCGGCCGGACAGCACGCGCCAGCCATGGCAGTGGTAGAGCGCAGCTTGATTCGCATGGCAATGCTGGCAAGACGATAACATCGGCCAAGCGATCGTCATCTGGTCAACGCGTGCCGGCGGCCGACGTCACAAAACGCTGCGTCGCGTTGGGGACTCAACCGCAATAGGCATCGGCATGACGCCCGGCCCAGAGCCCCGTCGCCAGACAGGCTGTCAGCAGATAGCCTCCGGTTGGCGCTTCCCAATCAAGCATTTCACCCGCTGCAAAAGTGCCAGGCCGAGATGTCAGCATGAGGCCGGGCGTCAGCGCGTCAAAGGGCAAACCCCCGGCTGTTGATATGGCTTCGTCCATGGGGCGCGGGCCATCATGGGGCACCGGCAGTCGCTTGATCAATCTGGCCAGTGCGACAGGTTCGGTCGGCAACGGACCGGCGACCTCTCGCAGCAAAGCCAGCGCCGGTTTGGTCATCTTCAGGGTCCTGCGCAGGTGGTTCGACAGGCTTTGCTTGCCCTTGGGGCGGTGCAAGCGAGACACAAGCTGGGCCTCGTCAAGATCAGGGCGCAAGTCCAGTCTGAGCACAGCGCCCGCACGCAAGGCAGGGCCAAGGGGATACAAACCACCGCCCTCAAGGCCGCGCTCTGACAGGACGATTTCGCCACGCGACCAGTGCTGGCCAGCGCTGAGCCGAACACCCTTGAGAGGCGCGCCAAAATGCGGGCGCATGTGGTCAGACCAGTCAAGACGCAGACCGAAATTGGCCGGGGCGAACGGGCGCACATCGATACCCTGGGCGCCAAGCGTCTGCGCCCAGCGCCCGTCGGCGCCAAGTCGTGCCCAGCTGCAGCCGCCACAAGCGAGGATCGTTGTTTTTGCCGCGATTGTCTCGATGCCGTCGGGGGTGTCAAACTGTGCCTCAGCACCGTGCCACCCCGTCCAACGCCAACGGGTTTGCGATTCAAGTCCCAAGCTTGTCAGCTGCGCCAGCCAGGCGCGCAGCAATGGCGATGCCTTCATGACCTTTGGAAACACCCGGCCGGTTGATCCGACAAACAATTCTTGGCCCAGATCTCGTGCCCAGGATTGTGCCTGCGCCGGACCAAACTGTTGCAACATCGGGCGAAGAGAGGCTGCGGCCTCTCCGAAATGCGCAAGAAAGGCCGCGGGGGGCTCATCCTTGGTCAGGTTCAATCCAGATTTCCCGGCCATCAGAAATTTGCGTGCAAGGCTGGGTTTGGCTTCGGCCACCAGGACAGTTCGGCCGGCAGACAGCAAGGCGTCGGCGGCCATCAGGCCTGCAGGTCCACCACCGATGACAAGTGCGTCCAACATGTATCACGCCGCGCCGCACAGGCCGCAGCAGGAACCCACGGCGCGGGTCGTATCGCGAATCTTCATATCATTGGCCCTGGCATGACAACCACTGACCCCGACCCTGACGGCACGTTGACCCGTCAATTCGCACGACACAGGGTCGGAATTGAACAAAATGTACACGCGAGTCGGGAAGACGATCTGCGTTCGGTCATAGGTGTTCAGGATCAACGCATCGCCCCTTGTTTTTGTGTCCCACGGCACCAGACTCATGCCAAGTCGCTGGCAGAGGTACAAGCCTTGAACACGGATGATCCGATTTGCCCGCTGTGCGGGCGCCCCATTCCACCCGAAGCGAAGTCGAGTCTGCACCACCTCGTGCCGCGGCTGAAAGGCGGCAAGGGCGGGCCAGTCGTCCGCCTTCACCAGATTTGCCACAATGAGATCCATGCCACATTGACCGAGACCGAGCTGGCACGGACGTATCACACGGTCGAGGCCCTGAAAGCACACCCACGCCTTGCGAGCTTCCTCAAATGGGTTGCCAAGCGTCCCCCGACATTCCATTCCCGCAGCGCAGGCGGGCGACGCAAGCGATAGATGTGATTGCAGCTTGGCCGCTCGGGCAGACCGTGGCTATATGACCAAAAGAGCAGCGCGACAGGCCTTTCCAATGAAGATCCTATTGATTCACCAGAATTTCCCGGGGCAATACAAACATCTCGCGCCCGCTTTGGTGAAAACCGGTCACCAGGTCGTCGCATTGACCCCCAAGGTCGACAAGCCAACGGTCTGGAATGGCGTGAATGTCGTTCCCTATCAGATCAAAGGCCGCAGCACTGCGGGGATACACCCCTGGCTGGCCGATTTTGAGACCAAGGTGATCCGTGGGCAAAGTTGCCACATGGCCGCAAAGGCTCTTAGGGCAAAGGGCTTTGTTCCGGACTTGATCCTCGCACATCACGGCTGGGGGGAAAGCTTGTTCCTGAAAGATGTCTGGCCCGAGGCTCGGCTGGGCCTTTATTGTGAGCTTTATCATCTGGCGGATGGCCCCAATTTGAACTTTGACCCCGAATTCCCGCCTCGGGATCCCGACGGCGATGCTCTGCGCATTCGACTGAAAAATCTCAATAACCGTCTCCACGAAGAGGTGATGGACGCTGGCATCAGTCCAACACGGTTTCAGGCCGGAACCTTTCCGGCGCGGTATCAAGACCGCATCAGCGTGATCCATGATGGAATCAACACTGATGTCGTGGTGCCGAATGCAGGCGCCCGCCTA
>JAKVCP010000077.1 GCA_022448925.1 Paracoccaceae bacterium | reverse complement strand
TCGCTCCGTCCATCTGAGCAGCACCCGTGATCATGTTCTTAACGTAGTCCGCGTGACCGGGGCAGTCGACGTGCGCGTAGTGACGGGCGTCCGTCTCATATTCAACGTGCGCCGTCGAAATCGTGATGCCACGCGCCTTCTCTTCCGGCGCGCCGTCAATCTCGTCATACGCCTTGAAGTCACCAAACTGCTTCGTGATCGCCGCGGTCAGCGTCGTCTTGCCGTGGTCAACGTGACCAATCGTGCCGATGTTGCAGTGCGGTTTGCTGCGCTCAAACTTTTCCTTTGCCATCTTTTCAGACGCCTCACCAAAGTTGGGGGGCCGTCATTGGCCCGGGTTTCATCGCGGGCCATTTATGAGCATGGAGAGAGAAAATCAAGCAGGACTTGCTTGGGCGCAGGCAGTTGCGCGCTTCAGCCTGCACCAAAGCTTTAGCCTGCCTCGGCCGCGGTTTGGCTGACGGTGGTGTCTGCATCCGTTTCCACGGCTGCTTCGCCGCCAAACCAGCCCTTCTCGGCTTGCATGCGACGCATCCACCGCTCTACCTGGAAAGCCGCATTTATCGACAGGTTTTCCATCTGCTTGGCCTTGCTTTGTGTCAGTCCCGATCCAAGGATCGCTGTCTCTGGATTGACCGCCTCAAGCACGGTGATTTGCTCGGCCTCGTCGTTCAGCTTGGTGCCTGCCGCATCATCCCAGACCGTCGCCTTGATAATCAACACAGACTTTGGCGACAGAACAATCGGGATGCCCGGTTGCGCAAGGACGTAGCCATCAACAGAGATGCCGATGTTGTAGAACTTTTCGCCCTGATAGCGCTGAAATCTGAGATCCACCTGCTTTTGCATCGCGGCGACCCACTCATCCGGATTGGCGTCCCGCGACAGGGGGCCCTTGACTGGATCAGGCGCCACAACAACAGCAAAGCCAAGCTTCATGTCGCCCAGCGGCTCCAGCGGTTTCTCAAGATCCTTTGCGCCGTTGCCGCAGGCGGCCAATCCAACCATCAAGCTCAAAAGCACCAAAATCCGGACCATGGTTCCCCCGCACTGCCAAATCCTTCGACCCAGCCTTAACCCGCCCAGCGCGCCGAGGCAACGCGAACCCGTCCCTGAGACAGCCGCTGCCGTTGTGTGCATCGATCACCGGTTGGCGCCGGGCACCCAAAGGACGTCGTCCTTGCCGTTGTTGTTGGCCACTCTGGATGCAACGAAAAACCAGTCGGACAGCCGGTTCAGGTATTTGACAGCGGCCGGATTGACACTGTCTTGCGTGGACAGCTCGGTCGACAGACGCTCGGCGCGACGTGCGACCGTGCGACACAGGTGCAAATGCGCCGCAAGTGCTGCGCCACCAGGCAGCACAAAGCTGCGCAATGGGTCCAGATCGGCATTCATCGCATCGATCTCGGCCTCAAGGCGCGCGATTTGGGCATCGACGACGCGCAAAGGCGGGTACTCTGCCTCTGCGTCTTTCTCCATCTCGGGACGGCACAAATCCGCCCCGAGATCGAAAAGGTCATTCTGGATGAGGCTTAACCGGTCATCCATGACACCCGAGGCGTGCAGCCGCGCCATCCCAACGGTGGCGTTCAATTCGTCGGTGGTGCCGTATGTGGACACGCGAAGTGCGTGCTTGGCGACACGTGCGCCGTTGCCCAGCGCAGTGTCCCCCTTGTCACCGGTCCGCGTGTAAATCTTGTTCAGAACAACCATGGTCAGCTTTCTCCACGCAGCCAGACAAACAACAATATGATGATCACCGCGATCAGCTGGGCACCAATCCGGTAGCGCATGATGCGGTTCGCATTCTTGCGATTGAACGCGCCGCCACGCGCGAAACCTCCGATGCCCACCATCAAGATGACCAGCACCACAAGAACCGCAGCCGCGGCGACAAAGAACAGGGGATCATTGGCCATAAGGCATCCTTTCAATTGCTCGCCCTGACATAGTGGGCCAAGACGAAAAAGCGAATGCGGCGTTTAACCCTTGGCGATGATCCAGTCCAACGCGCGCCGCGGCAAGGTGCGACGCAGACCTTCCATCAGGTAGGTCGGCGTCGTGACCTTGTAGTGCGGGCGGGGGTTTGCGGTCTCAAGCGCTTTGATCAGCTTCCGCGTCACGGCATCCGGGGGCAGTTCAAACGGATCCGGACCGCTGTTTGCATAAAGACGCTTGATCAAGCGTCTTTCGTACTGTGCCGACCGTGCCGAGGCCTTCCAATCGATCCAGCGCTCAAAATGCGGGATCGCGTTCTGCCTGAATTTGGTGCCAATCGGTCCAGGCTGGATCGTGATCACATGGATCGGCGTATCGCGCATTTCGACCCTTAACGTGTCTGTGAGACCTTCGAGCGCATGTTTTGTGGCATTGTAAGAACCGCGCCATGGAAGGGCGACAAATCCCAAGACAGAGGAACAGTTCACGATACGTCCATGTCCCTGCGCCCGCATCACCGGGATGACCTGACGAGTCAACTCGTGCCAGCCAAAGACATTGG
Organism: Paracoccaceae bacterium; assembly: GCA_022448925.1. Classification (GTDB taxonomy): domain Bacteria; phylum Pseudomonadota; class Alphaproteobacteria; order Rhodobacterales; family Rhodobacteraceae; genus JAKVCP01. Next base: position 12,324 of record JAKVCP010000077.1, on the reverse strand, counting down.
TTTCAAAGTTCGCCCGCAACGCATCGGTTGGCAGATCCTCGACCGCACCTGGTGTCGCAAATGCGCCATTGTTGAAAAGGGCCTCCAAGGTTCCACCGGTGGCCCGCATGACATCGGTGACAGCCGCGGTGATTGAGGCCGTGTCAGCATAGTCGATCCTGGGCGCCTCGAAACCTTCGGCCTGCAAGCGTTCACAGTCCACCTCTGCCCGGCACGAGGCGAAAACCCGCCACCCACGCGCCCGCAGACCCCGCGCCGCATCCAGACCGATTCCAGATGAACATCCCGTGATCAAAATGGATTTCTGCGATGCCATAGTGCCTCCCGTTGCCGCGCGGCACAGGGGTAGCAGCCTTCCTCAGCCTTGAAAACGTCCGAGCGCTTTGACTTGATCGAAAATTTACATGCTGGTTGCTTTACGCCTTCGGGTGCGGGCGATATCACAGCCGGTATGAATGATATCACCGACGACCCCAACATGAATGCCCGCGATGTGGCAGAGCCTTTGCGACGTGCGATTGGTGAACGCTATTTGACATATGCGTTGTCGACAATCATGCACCGCGCACTGCCGGATGCGCGCGATGGTCTGAAACCGGTGCATCGACGCATTCTATACGCCATGAGCCGTCTGCGACTGACCTCGGGGGGCAAGTTTCTTAAATCCGCCAAGATCAGTGGCGATACGATGGGCGACTTCCACCCCCACGGAGATGCGGCGATTTATGACGCGATGGCCCGTCTGGCGCAGGATTTCAACGTCCGGTACCCGCTGGTGGATGGCCAAGGCAACTTTGGCAATATCGACGGCGACAACCCAGCCGCCAGTCGCTACACCGAAGCCCGCCTGACGGTGGTGGCCGAAGCCCTGCTTGTCGGGCTGGACGAAAATGCCGTGGATTACCGCGACAACTATGATGGCCGACTCGAAGAGCCAGCCGTTTTGCCAGCGACTTTTCCAAACCTGCTGGCCAACGGGTCCAGCGGCATTGCCGTGGGCATGGCGACCAACATCCCTCCTCACAACGTCGGAGAGCTGATCGACGCCTGCCAACACCTGATCAAAACACCTGATGCACGGGATGAAACCCTGCTGAACTATGTGCCGGGCCCGGATTTCCCAACGGGCGGAGTGATTGTCGAGCCCCGTGACAACATCGCCGAGGCCTACCGAACAGGCCGTGGGGCGATCCGGTTGCGCTGTCGCTGGGAAATCGAAGAGCTGCCGCGCGGCCAATGGCAGATCGTGGTCACCGAAATCCCCTATCAGGTGCAGAAATCGAAACTGATCGAGCGCATCGCCGAATTGATCCAATCCAAAAAGATCCCAATTCTGGCGGATGTGCGTGACGAAAGCGCCGAAGACATCAGGATGGTGCTGGAACCGAAATCAAAGAACGTCGACCCGGACGTTCTGATGGGCATGCTGTTCCGCAACTCCGACCTTGAGACGCGCTTCAGCCTGAACATGAACGTGCTGATCGACGGTGTCACGCCAAAGGTCTGTTCGTTAAAAGAGGTGCTCCGCGCCTTCCTTGACTTCCGCCGCGAAGTCCTGATCCGGCGCGCGACACATCGCATGGAAAAGATCGATCACAGGCTGGAAGTGCTTGAAGGGCTGATCGTCGCCTTCCTGAACCTTGACCGCGTCATCGATATCATCCGCTACGACGACGACCCCAAGGCAGCCTTGATGCGCGAAGATTGGGGCCAGACGTTCGTGCGCGCCCTGTCTGACGTCGACTATGTATCCCCCGCCCCTGCCAAAGGCGAAGACCCGGGCCTGACCGAGGTGCAGACCGAGGCGATCCTCAACATGCGCCTTCGGTCCTTGCGCCGCCTCGAAGAGATGGAGTTGGTCGCAGAGCGCGACAAACTGATGGCAGAGCGGGCCGGACTGGAAGATCTTCTGGACAGCAGCATGCTGCAATGGCAGGCGATCGCAGACCAGTTGCGGGAGGTGAAAAAAGCATTCGGCAAGGACTTCCCGGGGGGCACGCGCCGCAGCACCTTCGCCGAGGCAGGCGAAGCCGAGGACGTGCCAATCGAGGCAATGATCGAACGTGAACCGATCACCGTGGTGTGCAGCCAGATGGGCTGGGTGCGCGCCATGACCGGCCACATCGACCTGACGCGTGAGCTCAAGTTCAAGGACGGTGATGGAGCGCGGTTTACCTTCCACGCCGAGACGACCGACAAATTGCTGGTGTTCGCCTCCAATGGGCGGTTCTACACCGTCTCGGCAGCCAACCTGCCTGGCGGACGCGGCATGGGCGAGCCTTTGCGCCTGATGGTCGACCTTCCCAACGAGGCGCAGATCATTGATCTGTTCATCCACAAGCCTGATCGAAAACTGCTGGTTGCATCGACTGCAGGCGACGGTTTTGTGGTGCCCGAAAATGACATCCTGGCCCAGACCCGCACTGGAAAACAGGTGTTGAACGTCAAGGGTGACGTCACAGCACTGGTTTGCAAGCCGGTGGCGGGCGACACCGTCGCGGTGGTCGGCGAAAACCGCAAGGTCCTTGTTTTCCCTCTCGATGAACTGCCCGAGATGACCCGAGGCAAAGGGGTGCGACTGCAGAAATACAAGGACGGCGGGCTGTCGGATGCAACCACCTTTGCCATCGCAGACGGGCTGTCTTGGCTGGACCCGGCAGGACGGACCCGAACTGAAACCAACCTGACTGAATGGCAGGGCAAACGGGCCGGTACCGGTCGCATGGCTCCTCGTGGATTCCCCCGTGGCAACCGCTTCACCTGATCCCCTCACGACCGAGTTCGTCGGTCGCCGTTGGCCGCTTTTGTGGCTGGCGCTTCGCACCGGTGGGCTGACGGTCCTGACGTTTGGGTTGTATCGATTCTGGATGAAGACCCGCCTGCGCCGCTGGTACTGGTCGGCGATCCGCCCCGGTGGGCATCCGCTGGAATATGTTGGCGACCCCTTCGAAAAGCTGCTGGGTTTCCTGATCGCCGTGGTGTTCCTGGCGTTCTACATCGGCATCGTGAACCTGGTACTCATGTTTGCCAGCTTTGCCCTGTTTCACGGCAATGTGGCCGCCTACGCCCTAAGCTTTGTCGGTGTTATGCCACTTTGGTTCTACGCCCGGTATCGCGCTCGGCGCTATGTGCTGGCCCGAACCCGCTGGCGCGGACTGCGTTTTGGCCTTGAACCGGGCGCATGGGGCTATGCCGGGCGGGCGATGATGCATTGGTTGCTTACGGTGTTCAGCCTCGGCCTGTTGTTGCCCCGGATGACCTTTGCCCTTGAGAAGTACAGAACAGATCGCACTTTTTTTGGGACCGAAAGGTTTGAGCAGGGTGGCCGTTGGACGATGCTGTACCGGGCGATGCGCCCCCTTTTCGTGGCCGCCATTCTGCTGCTTGTCAGCATCACCGTCTTTATGACGACAAACGACCCATTGCCCACCATTTTGCTGGGGGGTCTGGGCGGGTTACTGTTTGTCTATGGGATTGTCCATTACAGGGTTGAAAGTCTGCGGCTTTTGACCCAGGAAAAACGGCTTTCCGGCGTGCGGCTAAGCCTTGTGGCATCGCCGATGCGGGTGTTTTGGATCATGTCCATTGGATATGTCCTGGCCGTTCTGAGCATCCTGCTTCCAGGTGGCATTCTGGGTTACCTTGTCATCGCATTGCAATTTGCAAACGAGGCGCCGCAGGCGTCCGGCATCGGCCTGCTTCGCAGCCTGCCGCACTGGGTGCTTATCACCCTTTCTGCAATGCTTTATTTCTCGGTGTTCCTGATCTGGAGCGCAGTGACACACGTGTTTATCACACTGCCCACATTGCGCCATTACGCCCAACGCCTTCAGGTTCTGCACCCTCAAGCGCTGTCTGGTATTCATCAGCGCCCACGCGATGCCGCAGAACAGGCCGAGGGATTTGCCGAAGCCCTTGACGTCGGAGCCAGCTTGTGAGCCGCGATCCAATGCAGATCCGCGTGGGCAGTGGCCCGCCCAGGTTTGAAACCGCAGGACACTTCCTATCCGGCACCCATGCACAGGTCGATCCCGTTCATGTGACCGTCACCGAAGACAACACCGCGTTGACATGGGTTGATGCCCAAGGTGAAACGCATCTTTGGCCCTTTCCAATCATCCGTGAAGTGCCCGACCAGTCCGGGCGCGACATCCTTGTGCTGCGCAATCACTACGACTCCGTTCAGCGCCTGATCCTGCCAAACCGTGACATCATACCCCGCCTGCCCAACCACGCCCAAGTCGCGCCTCTCGCGAACCGGGGACGGCTGATCGCCTGGGCCTTTGCTGCCGTTGCCTCTGTCGCCCTGATCATCGGGGTTTTGGTGCCAAGAATGGCCGACCAGCTTGCCCTGTTCATTCCGCCAAAAGGCGAACGTGCACTTGGCGAAACAACATTGGGGCAGATTCGATCTGCGCTGGATGACACCGGACTTGCCCCGATCGCGATCTGTAACCAAGCGGCCGGACAAAAAGCACTTGGCCTTTTGACCGATACGCTGACCTATCACGTTGATCTGCCGTTCGAGCTGAGTGTCGTGGTCCTCGACCACCCGATGGTCAACGCCTTCGCCTTGCCCGGCGGCTATGTCGTGCTGTTCGATGGGTTGATCAATGCCGCCCAAACACCCCAAGAGCTTGCGGCCGTCATGGCCCATGAAATCGGCCATGTGGTCAGCCGGGATCCCACCCGCCACGCCTTGCGATCGGCAGGATCGATTGGCGTTCTTGGCCTTTTGTTCGGCGATTTCGCGGGCGGCGCTGCAGTGTTGTTCCTGACCGAACGCCTGATCAATGCGTCATACAGCCAAGCTGCGGAAGAGCGCGCTGACATTTTTGCACACGAATTGATGCGATTGGCCAAGATCCCGCCCCTGGCACTTGCCGATATGTTTCGTCGGTTGGAACAGGACGATGGCGGCACACCGGGGATCTTGGCCCACCTCAGCAGCCACCCTCAGGTGCGTGATCGCATTCGCGCGGCCGAGCAAACCCAGCAAGTTCAACCCGATTTTCCGGTGCTTGACGCACAGAGTTGGCGCGCGCTGCAACAGATCTGCGCACCCTGAGTGGCTACCGCCAGAGACATCCGGCAGGGATGCGCCATGGCACGCATGCCCCTGCCCTGGCGTCTAGCGGCAGGCAGGCGCGTCCCGAAGGCATGACGTGCGCATACCGTTGCGCAGCCGACAAAACATGCCATCCATACGACAGAATGTTCCCGATAGGCTGCATTCGGGAAAACTACGCGACGTAGGTTGGCGCTAACGTGACGATTTTGACCTGTTCGCTGTTCGGTCCAAAGGGTATCACGCTAGGAATGACACACGTGGGGAGTCGCAGGACTGCCCACACCACTCAGGAGAGCAACGCAAATGAAGGTACTCGTGCCTGTCAAGCGCGTGATCGATTACAACGTGAAGGTTCGCGTCAAGGCGGACGGGAGCGGTGTTGATCTCGCCAACGTGAAGATGTCGATGAACCCTTTTGACGAAATTGCCGTCGAAGAGGCCATCCGCCTGAAGGAAGCTGGCAAGGCTGATGAGGTTGTCGCTGTCTCTATCGGTGTCAAGCAAGCGCAAGAAACACTGCGCACGGCCTTGGCCATGGGCGCTGACCGCGCAATCCTGGTCGTGGCCACCGATGATGTACATACCGACATCGAGCCGCTTGCAGTGGCCAAGATCCTTGCCGCTGTCGTCAAGGAAGAAGAGCCAGGCGTGGTTCTGTGCGGCAAGCAGGCAATCGACAACGACATGAACGCCACCGGCCAGATGCTGTCGGCGCTGTTGGGCTGGAGCCAGGCAACCTTTGCTTCGGAACTCGACATTGATGGCGATCATGCCAAGGTCACACGCGAAGTGGACGGCGGCCTGCAAACGATCAGCGTCAAGATGCCAACGATCGTCACTGTCGACCTGCGCCTGAATGAGCCCCGCTATGCGTCCCTGCCCAACATCATGAAGGCAAAGCGCAAGCCGCTGGACGAAAAGACAGCCGCAGATTACGGCGTCGACGTGTCGCCCCGGCTCGAGATCGTCTCAACCACCGAACCGTCGGCTCGCGCCGCGGGCATCAAGGTGGGCAGTGTCGAGGACTTGATTGAAAAACTCAAAGATGCGGGGGCTGTGTAATGGCTGTTCTTCTCCTTGCTGAAGTCAACGGCGGTGAATTGGCGCTGGACGCCACCGCCAAAGGCGTAACCGCGGCCAAGGCACTTGGTGACGTGACGGTTCTGTGTGCCGGCGCCTCTGCTGCTGCGGCGGGCGATGCCGCCGCAAAGATTGATGGCGTGGCCAAGGTTCTTGTGGCAGAGGATGCCGCCCTTGGTCATCGACTGGCAGAGACAACCGCCGCGCTGATCGTCAGCCTGTCTGGCGATTACGAACATATTGTTGCGCCCGCCACGACAGACGCGAAAAACGTCATGCCCCGGGTTGCGGCCTTGCTGGATGTGATGGTGATTTCCGATGCAACGGCTGTTGTTGACGGCAACACATTCGAGCGGCCGATCTATGCGGGCAACGCAATCCAGACGGTGAAATCGTCTGATGCGAAAAAGGTTGTGACCTTCCGGACCGCCAATTTCGATGCTGCGGGTGAGGGCGGTTCGGCTGCCGTGGAAACCGTGTCGGTTTCAGAGACATCTGCCCTTTCGGAATGGGTAGAGGACAAAGTCGCCGAAAGCGACCGCCCGGAACTGACCTCCGCTGGCATCGTTGTCTCTGGCGGTCGTGGTGTTGGATCAGAGGACAGCTTTGCCCTGATCGAGGCGCTAGCAGACAAGTTGAACGGAGCCGTTGGTGCCTCACGCGCAGCGGTCGATTCGGGTTTTGCACCAAATGACTGGCAGGTCGGGCAGACCGGAAAAGTTGTCGCGCCGGATCTGTATGTTGCAGCTGGTATCTCGGGTGCCATTCAGCATCTGGCGGGCATGAAAGACAGCAAGATCATTGTCGCGATCAACAAGGACGAAGAAGCCCCCATCTTCCAGGTTGCGGACTTCGGTTTGGTAGCCGACCTTTTTGATGCGGTGCCAGAAATGACCGACAAGCTGGGTTGATGCGCCGCCCACAAGTGTTTTGGAAAGACCCGCCCGAGAGGCGGGTCTTTTTGCGTTCAGTGCCGCGCCCAACACTGGCCTATCACGGGTGCCAGATCTGCGGCCACTAAGGCATGCACTGCTGGTCCTGGACACACCTGTGCGAGCCCTTCCTTGTGAGCCGGATAAACCATGCCTTCAGTTCCCATGCCTGTGATCTCGTGAGAAACGACAGTTTCCACGAAACCGGCCACCTCTTGACGTGCGTGATCTACCATGTCTTTTGAAACGAACCTGGGACCTGCACCAGCGACGTTCGTGGCAGCCTCTGCCGGGCTGTGCGGCGCAATCCAAAGCAGCACGACCGGGGGCCCGACAAGGTCAATCAGGCTGACGATCCGTGCACGCCAAGCTGCTGTCAATTCCGTCTGAACCATGGCGAAGCGGTCCTGACAGGTTGCATGCAATGCGCTCAGCATATGCGTGATGAAGTGAAACTCCGTAAAATCGACTTCATGATACAGCCGTTGAAGTACATCCGAAGCGCGCAAAAAACGATCGTTGTGACGCGGATGGACACGGTAAAACCGGTTCGACATGTTCTGTGCACCAACCACTTGCAAAACTGTCAGTTCAGCTGACGCAGCAACCTGAAGCGCCGCAGGATCGTTCAAATACAGATCAAGCCCGGCATGAGGAACCGCCAGGTTCACGCAAGCCACGTCAAGGTCGCGCGCAATCAACTCGGGATATGGTTCTGGTACGAAACGACCAAATGTTTCATCCGCCCCAAGAAATGCCAGATAGGGGCCCCGTTCCGGCGCTCTTGGCCCTCGAAACCGAATGCGTGATCTTCCATATTGGCATAGCTGATAATCCAGGTCCCCTGGGACCTGCCGTTCATAAGTCATGAGACCCACCCATTTTTTTCACCCATGCCCAAATTGCGCCAAATCTCTTGCCAAACGGCTAAAGGCAAAATCTGTCGAGAGTTTTAGCGACTTGCCCTTGCAGCAGGTCACAAGTGCTGCCTATTCTCTCGCAAAGCTCAAAGGGCAGCGGATCATGGACATCAAATCAATCGGCGTCATTGGCGCGGGTCAAATGGGAAACGGCATTGCACATGTCATGGCCGTGGCCGGCTACGACGTACACCTGAACGATGTCAGCCAGGACGCGCTGGATTCGGCCGTGGCCTTGATTACCAAAAACCTTGATCGGCAAGTCAGTCGAGACAAGATAACGGCAGAGGATCGTGATACTGCGCTCGCCCGCATCACCAAGACACTTGACCCCGCACAGGTGGCCCAGACTGATCTGGTGATTGAGGCAGCGACCGAAAACGAAGCAATCAAGCAAAAGATCTTTGACGGGCTATTGCCGCATTTGAAACCAACGACCGTTTTGACGTCGAACACGTCGTCCATTTCTATCACGCGGTTGGCCAGTCGCACGGACAGACCGGAAAAATTCATGGGTTTTCACTTCATGAACCCGGTGCCGCTGATGCAACTGGTCGAATTGATTCGCGGGATCGCAACAGATGAAGAAACCTATCAGGCCTGCCTTGGGGTGGTGAACCGTCTCGGCAAAACCGCTGCCAGCGCCGAAGATTTTCCAGCGTTCATCGTCAACCGCATCCTGATGCCAATGATCAACGAAGCGGTCTACACCCTCTACGAAGGGGTCGGCAACGTGGCCTCGATCGACTCGGCTATGAAGCTTGGGACCAACCATCCGATGGGGCCGCTGGAATTGGCCGATTTCATTGGATTGGACACCTGCCTTGCCATCATGAACGTTCTGCATGATGGGCTTGCAGATACAAAATACCGCCCCTGTCCACTATTGACCAAATATGTTGAGGCTGGCTGGCTGGGCCGCAAGACACACCGTGGTTTTTATGATTACCGGGGCGATATCCCCGTTCCAACGCGCTAGCAGTCTTCGCCGAAGCGGTCCGCAACCAAATCAGCAAGCGCTTGGGCCAACTGTGCGGCTTGTGGACCAGAGGTCTGCACCTCTATTGAGGTCCCTTTCGCAGCCCCCAGCATCAAAAGCCCCATGATGCTGTCCCCCGCAGCCGAGATGCCATCCTTCGACACTTCAGCAGAGGCGTCGTATTCTTCGACGACCTCTACGAGTTTGGCAGAGGCCCGCGCATGCAAGCCCTTTTCATTTACGATTTCCAACTTGCGGACCCCGTTTTCGGTCATGGTTTTCAATCCACCCTGACAATTTGACTGTCGATATACTTTCGCCCGGCTTCCAAAGCCTTGGCAACGGCGTCGGGAACAGGTTTGTGCCGACTTTTGGCAAGTTTGATGAGCATCGGCAGGTTCATCCCGTAAAGAATCCGTCGATTTTCAGGTTTGCACGCCCGCAACGACAGGTTTGACGGAGATCCTCCGAACATGTCTGTTACGACAACCACACCATCTCCTTCATCCACTGCATCCGCCGCATCACAGATTTCATCCTGCTTTGCGGCGCGATCATGCGTGGCTTCGATGGAAATTGACACGATACCCGCTTGTTTGCCGACGACATGCTCAATCGCCGCCAGGTATTCACGCGCCAGCCCACCATGAGCTACGATCACGATGCCAATCACGTTCGCATCACTCCGTCGTCTCCGATCACTCGTCTTTGTGCGGCCGCAAGGCCACGTCGTTCCAGCTCTTGGTGCCTTATAGACACACGCCACCCCGCTTGCACAAGGCCCGCTGCTATGCGTTCCGTCATCGCCACCGAGCGGTGTTGCCCACCTGTGCAGCCAAACCCTATCGAAAAATGCGCCTTCCCCTCATCAACATGGGCGGGCAACACAAAAGTGACTAACGCCAGCACGTGTTCTACAAAAGGCGCGAACCGTGTGTCAGAGCAGATATAGTCCGACACCGATGCGTCAAGACCCGTCATGGCTCGCAAATCAGGGCACCAATAGGGATTTTTCAAAAAACGGCAATCGAGGACCATGTCAGCACCATGCGGCACCCCACGCTTGTAGGAAAAAGACTGGACCGCGACAGCAAGCATTTGATCGGTGCCCAATTGGAACCAGCCCTGCAACTGCGCTCGCAGATCGTGCGGGGACAGTTCGGATGTGTCAATCACGATGTCAGACTGGCCCAGCACCGGCTCCAGGATCTGCAACTCGCGGCGGATTCCTTCTGTCGGACTTTCCGCCGGGGCCAGTGGATGCCGCCTGCGAGTCTCTGAGTAGCGCCTTTGCAGGACATCGGATGCACAATCAAGATACAACATCGTGACCGCGATATTCTTGGCATTGCGAAGCTGATGATACAAATCCAGAAGGCCGGCCGCGGAAAAATCCCTATTGCGCACGTCAATCCCCAAGGCCAGTGGCTGACCCACGCTTTCTGCTTCAATCAGGCGCGAAATCAGGCGCAAAGGTATGTTGTCGATGGTTTCATAGCGCAGGTCTTCCAAAACATTGATCGCCGTGGATCGCCCTGCCCCAGATGGCCCGGTCACAAGCACAACGCGCGGAAGAGGGGTATCGGACATGGTGACCTCAGTGTTTCCTTCCAGCGCGCAGATAGTGCACAAGCGCATGTAAGAAGTATGGTGATGCGGATGCGCGCACCTTCTTGATGCTATGACCCAGAATGGTTGCGTGACGCTCCGGGGGCAAGCGGTCAGTTTCCAGCGTGCCCATATCTACCACCAACATCAAGGGGGCTGGACTGGCAGGTTGGGCGGCAAGCACTCCGACACACCGTGCTTCGATCATCCCTTTGAGATTTGGCGCAGGATGCAGAAGAATCACCTCACCATCGCGTTGGAGGTGTGTTTGGTCATCGCTGATCAGCCCTGCACCGAAAGCCATCAACCCCAACGCCAAACTGGATTTTCCACTGCCGGAAGGCCCCGTGATAAGAATCCCCCGTCCCTGCCAATTGACCGAAGTGGCGTGGATCAAATCCATGCCTGGTTCCCTTTCCACCTACAAGGGCAGACCGACGACAAACCGCGCACCAAGAGGCTCTGATGTCATGTCGACATCAGTCGGACGAATGTTTTCGGCCCAGATCACGCCGCCGTGTGCTTCCACAATCTGCTTCGAAATCGCCAAACCAAGACCCGAATTGTTGCCGAATTCATCAGTCGGTCTGTTGGTATAAAAGCGCTTGAAGATCTTGGTAAGAGCTTCCTCTGGAATGCCTGGTCCGGTGTCTTCAACGACAACCAGAACGCGATTTGCACGGCGACGGGCCCAAATGCGGATTGCGTCACCGTCTTCACAAAAGCTGATGGCGTTGGTGATGAGGTTGACAAAGACCTGTGCAAGCCGATCTTCCAGGCCGTGTATATCAACAGGCCCATCTGGCATATCGATAATGAACTCGATCCCTTGCTTGCGTGCATCCTCACCCAAGTACTGCGCCAAGCGCGACACCATTTGCAACAAGTCGAATTCGACTTCTTCTTCTTTGACCAATTCACTATCAAGCCGTGACGCATTTGAAATGTCACTGACCAACCGGTCCAAGCGACGTACGTCATGGTCGATCACATCAAGCAAGCGCTCAGTCTGGTCAGGTCGGCGCGCAACGCGCAGCGTCCCGACAGCCGAGCGCAACGACGCCAGGGGGTTCTTGATTTCATGTGCCACATCGGCGGCGAACTGCTCGTTGCTGTCAATTCGATCATACAGCGCAGCGACCATTCCCCTGAGGGCTCCGGACAGACGACCGATTTCATCTGGCCGTGCCGTCAGGTCGGGTATTCGGATCCGCCCTTTCGCAACATTTGATTTGTTTCGATCCCGGCCAATTTCTGCGGCGTCGGCCAAATCCGAAATCGGACTCGAGATGGTCGAAGCAAGAACCAAGCTGAGTGCGATCGACACAAGCGTGGCGATCACAAACATCTGCAAGACCCGTTCACGCTCTGCTCGGACTGCAGTGTCAATCTCGCTTGCGGTGCTGACAAGTCCCACAATTCCCAGAATACGGTCCCCCTGTCGGATCGGACTGAGAGCTGTGAAAATTGTTTCACCCGAAGGCCCGGTCCCGGAAATCACGCGTGTGGATGTTGGATCAGACCCTCTTATAACCTCACGCAACTCTTCTTCCAGCGACACGTCAGTGCCGGCGGCTTTGGAGTTGATGATGCCAACCACACCAGTCCAGATCTGGTGAAGAAAATCAGAGATGACCGTCTCTTCATTTTCTGCATCGCTGCCCGCCAACCGCCGTGTTTGTGTTCCGCGCGTTTCACCAATCAAGAAGGTGGCGGTGTCGAATACCAGAACGT
>JAKVCP010000076.1 GCA_022448925.1 Paracoccaceae bacterium | reverse complement strand
CAATGCCGCAGCCGTATTTCGGGCCCGTGATGTTCAGTTCATCTCTGAGCACCCAAAGCAACGGCATGTCAGGCGTGACATCCACGTCGTATTCAGTGTCGTTGACCGTTAGTCGCATGTCGCTGCCTCGTTGGTGGCTATCGGACTACGCTAACAGACTGCAGCGATTACGCGATAGGCAAAAGGTCCCAAAACACGATTGGGGAGGTTTTCCACCCAGGTGCCGGCCCCGGTCACGGTTCGAACGAGAGGCAGTGACATCATGGACAGTCTTGGATTGCGAAATTCAAGATTGGCACGCATCGATGACTGACGTGTGCGACTTGGGGGCCTTGCGCATGTCCTCACACACCGCAGCAGCACAGGGCAGTACTCGACCCTATTGGCGCTAAGACACAGCCTTTTTGAACGGATTTGATCTTGCCCACGGAAGCGACTGCGCAGAGATCCTGCGCTGCTTCAGGCAAACGACAAAGACGCATCAAGGGACCGCAAGCAACATCGCGTGGAAGAGATTGTCACCAAGTTGGGCAAGAGACGCGATCTTTCACAGAGGCTTGGAAAACACCATAGCCCAAAAAGGCCCCGCCAGTCATGCCGCGGCATGACACAGGGTGATGAAGGCGATCTTCAAGAATGCCCGATTGAAACATATTTCGAGGCCGGCGGGACAAGATCAATCGCTGGCCCCCCGCAAAAGGGTTAAGCGTCTGAACCCTCCATTGAACCGCGTGCTTGTCCCAGGTCATGGCTCTGGCGTCCCCTAGGCTCGGAGGCAAAAGAAGATGCCGGATGCTGCGCCACATATGGTCAAACAAAATCACCCTGAGCCGCGAAAGACACAGGGTGATCACTTGGGGCTGCTACGGAGCCGCAACAGTAAAGTCAGATAAAGACCAAATCGTCTTGAACCATCTCGATGGTTGCTCGGTTGATAACCAATGAGTCATTGCCAACCTCGATTATGACATCTCTTCGGTCTTGCGTAAGCGTTACATCGCCGGGCGCGATCGCATCAAATATGATCGTTTCGCCGTCGGCCCAATCGCGCACCTCATCGTCGCCGCCGGAAAAGACAAATGCGTCCACGCCTGAGCCGCCGATAAGCATGTCATCGCCGGCGCCGCCATCCAAGGTATCATCGCCGGTATTGCCAAAGAGACGGTCGTCATTGGCCCCGCCGTCCATGTTGTCAGCGCCAGCTCCGCCAATAAGACGATCTTCGCCGCCGTCGCCCGACATGTCATCATCGCCGCTACCACCGTAAAGGCGATCATCGTCATCGCCGCCCGACATGGTATCGTCACCAGTCTCGCCGTACAGACGGTCCCGGTCAGCGCCGCCAGATACATCATCGTTGCCGTCGCCACCACGCAGGTGATCCCGATCGCCACCGCCATCAAGACTGTCACCACCAGCGCCGCCGGCAAGCATATCGCGGCCTTTCCCTCCGGTCAGGTCGTCTTCGCCGTCACCGCCCAAAAGCTTGTCGTTGCCATTGCCACCGTCCAGACTGTCATCACCGCTGCCACCACGCAAAGTGTCATGGCCGCCAAACCCAGACATCACGTCCTCTGAGCCTGTCCCGCGCAGATCATCATGGCGGTTGCTGCCGTCGATGACAGTGTAGTGCGGTGTGCTGGTCGCAGAGATTGAGTTGACCACAAAACTTTCGTCCCGCAGACGCTGGTTCAGGGTACATGCGAACTCTAGCTGGAAATCACCGCTCAGACCTTCGATTTCAATTTCCATGTCATAGTTGCGATCGACCCAATAGCTGTCACGAAAGTTGCCGTCCTGACCGGCTGACATGGTCACCGTGACATCAATTGCCTGACCGTCCACCGTGGTGGAAAAAACCAAATCGCTTTCGTTGCGGGGAAGTTGGTTGTTCCTGAAATTGAAGTTGGCCGAATAGAGCGTCACTGTGTCGCCACCAACCATCAGATCAACAGAGAGCTGTTCGCCATCCCAGCTGTCCACGATATCCAGGTCTATGTTTATACGCGTGGTTGCGTTCGCCAGCGGTGTTATCACACCTGAGAGAACATCCAAGTTCGCGCCACCACGGGTGGGCGCGTTGTTGTCATATATGGGAGTCTCTACGCTCATTACTCAGGTCCATCCAATTGTACACGCCCCGGAGAGCGTTAATGTTCGTTAATCATGACCAGAATGAGACAAAAGCCAGACAAATTTTAGCGAATGCCTGTTTTTGTCTTGGCGCGCCCCGAGCTTGTGATGCCGAGCCATCCGATATCTAATTGGGTTTGGTCACGCCTTTTGACCGTTGGCGGCCCCGTCAAGAGCCAAAGGGGTTGCAAACATCAAGGACGGTGTCAGGGTCCACCGAGACAGCGCCGGCAAGGCAGGCGTGTCTGTTACCCAAACGGATCCCTTCAGCAGCCTGAATGACAAATGCGACATGACTGCCGTAACGGTGGCGAAGATTGCAGAGTCGGTTTTCCACAAGCCGCCACCCGGCGGTGATATAAAAAGGACAAAGGCTGGATCGGCGAGCGCTACGACCGCAACGCCGAGCTGCAGTACCTCAACGCGCGGCACTACGATCCCGACCTGGGGATGTTTATCTCGCCGGATTGGTTTGAGGTGACAAAGCCGGGGGGTGGCACGGATAGGCATGCGTAATCGTTTATTGATGCCGTGAATTCGAGCGATCCGAGCGGGAACGCTGTTTGCGTTGGATTCTGTATCGGACCAATCATTGTCGCTGATATTCTAACTCTCTTTGGGGCGGATCAGACTTCAGACATCATTGACGACGATGGTGAAACCTGGAGTGATCACAAAAACGCCGACACAGAGGTGCATTTTGTAGAAAAGAATTTCGAGACTCTGAAATTGATGGACTGCAATTGACCTACAAGCTTTGGGTGAACTGTCATAGAGAATAGAGTGCTTTTACGGTGAGATTAACCCACAGTACGGCGCGGCCGAAGCCAAGAAAGTTGGAGTTCCGGCTCTATGCGCCTACCGCTTCCCACCCTCCAGAACTCTGCCCCACCGGCGCCGCGCGGCAGGCGATCTCGGCGGTTTCCTCGTCCCGGATCTCACCCACCATGATCACATTCGGATCCTGCCGCAAAAACGCCCGCAGAGCCTTGGCGAAGGTCATGCCGATCTCTTCATGCACCTGAACCTGCTGGACCCCCGGCAGGCAGTATTCCACCGGATCCTCGATCGTCAGGATCTTGCGCCCCGCGCTGTTCAGATGCGCCAGCGCGGTATAAAGCGTCTTCGTCTTGCCCGAGCCCGTCGGCCCGGTGACCAGAAACAGCCCGCTTGGCTGTTCTATCGTCTCGATGATCTGCGTCACAATCTTGGGCGCGCACTTCGGATTGGCCCTTCGCGCCAATGCCATCGTTCGGGTTGAAATTCAGGTCAGTACATAAGCGTGATGGCTGCACCATGTGCTTTGCATGTCAACGCTGTGGCCTGTCCGATCGTGGCGCGCTATGCGTCGATCGAGGCGCGGATGGCCTGCATATTGGTGCCGTAAACCTCAGGTGTTTCAACGGTTCCGCCCTTGAAGACAGCAGAGCCTGCAACAAGCACATCCGCCCCAGCACCAACCACCAAGGGCGCAGTGGTCGGGTCGACGCCTCCGTCGATCTCAATATGTGTCGGACGGTCGCCTATCATATCGCGCAAGGTGCGAATCTTGGCGGTCATATCAATGAACTTCTGTCCACCAAAGCCGGGATTCACCGTCATGACACATACCAGATCCGCAAGGTCCAGAACATGCGCGACGGCTTCGGCCGGTGTCCCCGGATTCAGGGCCACACCCGCCTTCATACCAGTCGCTCGAATCGCCTGCAGTGTCCGATGGATGTGCGGCCCGGCCTCCACATGAGCGGTCAAAATATCGGCACCCGCCTCAGCGTAGGCTTCGATGTAGGGATCGACAGGCGCAATCATCAAATGAACGTCCATGACGGTTTTCACATGTTTACGAAAGGCTTTCACCGCAGGCGGACCGAAGGTCAGGTTGGGTACAAAGTGACCGTCCATCACGTCGATATGCACCCAATCGGCACCTTGGGCCTCGATCGCTTGGATTTCGCGCCCAAAGTCAGCGAAATCAGCAGAGAGGATTGACGGTGCAATCTTGAGCGAGCGGTCAAAGGTCATCTGGCGCCTCTTCGATCTGGGACAAGTGGCGCCAGCCCTATCGCATCACGGCAACGGGGCCAAGACCCGCTGCGCCTGTCTTGCGGGCCAACCCGAACGCCGTCGCACACGATCCATGTGACACCACGCATCGGATCACATCCAAAACCCCGTGCCTAGAGGCCATGGCGAATCCGACCAAACAACAATCCACACGGTGCCTTTCGGTCCGGCCGGCTGTCACCATCATGCAAAGTCATGTCATGGCCAAGCAGGGTACGTGGCCCCGCAGGTCGGAAAACACACCTTTCATAGAGGGTCAGAATACGACGAAATATGTCCCGAAATCTATCCGCCCGGCATTGGTATGTTGGCCCTGCTGGCGTCGTCCGCTTTCGCGCGATTGCCTTTGCGCGATTGAAGCTCAGTCGATAAGGCGCAGAAATGTCTCGGCGTTGTGCAGATGTGCATCACGCGTTTCGTCACTCATTTTCGTCGCGTTACGGCACATCATTGCCCATCGTGGATTTTTCCCAAGCGCGTTTTTGTGTTTGTGGATGAACCGCCAATATAGACCGTCCCAGGTGTCTGCCCACGCGCCTTTGCCCCAATGGCTCATCTTTCTGACGTAGTTCGACCCAGAGAAATAGGGCTTGGTGGTGATCAGTCCGCCGTCCGAATGTTGGCTCATTGCATAGATGTTGGGAACCATCACCCAATCATAGCTGTCAACGAACATTTCCATAAACCAGCGGTAAACGTCGTCGGGATCGAATTCGCATAGAAACATGAACCCGCCAAGAACCATGAGCCGTTCGATGTGATGACAGTATCCTGTCTTCAGGATGCGTTCGATCGTATCATCGACCGGGTCGATGCCCGTGGTCGCATCGTAGAAGGACTTTGGAATTTTCCTTTTGTGCCCCCAGTGGTTCGTTGTGCGCATGCGAACGCCAAGATCTTCGTAGGTTGCGCGCATGAACTCGCGCCAACCGATGATCTGACGCACGAAACCTTCGACCGAGTTGAGAGGAACATCCTCTTGCTCTGCATGCGCGATCGTCGCCTCTAGGATCTGTGCGGGGGTAAGAAGACCCACATTCAGCATCGGCGTCAAAACGCTGTGCCAAAGCCAGGTTTCCCCTTCTACGATCGCGTCCTCATATGGACCAAAGTGTTCCAGACGCTCCTTGAGGAAAGTGTGCAACCAGGCTGCGGCCCCGGCATGTGTGGTTGGATAGATCAGGGACCTCACCGAACCGAAATTCTCGGAGAACTCTGCCTCTATGCTCATTCTTGCGTCGAGATCAATTTGGCTTCGGTTGACCGATGGCAACGCAGGAATATCAGCCAGTTTTGCCTTTGGCACCTTCTTGCGGTTGTCGTCGTCAAAGCTCCACTGTCCGCCGACAGGTTGATCACCGTCCATCAGAACCCCAAGGCGACGGCGTTGAAACTTGTAGTATTCTGCCATGAACCACCGCTTTCGAGCGCTGGACCACTTGGTATTCATGTCCCGTGTGTTCAAGAACCCTGGCGTGTCCAAGACCGTCAGCGACAGCTGTGCTGCCTCAACGGCTGCACGAAGACGTTTCATGGCCGTATGATCCACCGGGTCCGCGACGATGATCTCAGTCGTTCCTGTTTCTGCCAAAGCCAGAACCACCTCGGCGATGAATTTTGTCGTTTTTCGATATTTTGCGATCTCGATGGACCACCCGTCGGATTTCAGTCGTTCTGCGTAATGGCTCATCGTCGCACGGTGCAGCCAAAGCTTCTGTTTGTGAAAGGTCGCTGGGTATTCGGGATCCCCAAAAAACAGCGGGTCTTCGACCAGCACGATGCGATCCGGGCCTGCGTCACATCCGGGATGCTGCGCAAACAATTGGTTGGGAAAGATGACAAGAGATTTCGACACGCCTGCTCCGATTGACTGCCCTCTGCGGCAAGCTAAGTCCCATTCTGGGCAAGGCAATGGCCGGGCTCAATCTGGCGCCGGTCACGAGTTGAGAGAACATGCCTGAAGGACATACAATTCACAGGGCAGCACGTGATCACGCGGGTATGATCGGCGGCAAGGTGATTGCGGCGATTTCGCCGCAGGGCCGCTTTGCCACGGGCGCGGCGCTGATCGATGGCACCACATGCGAGGGCACAGGCGCGATAGGCAAGCATCTGCTCTACCATTTTTCCAACGGTCAGACACTGCACATCCATCTCGGACTCGGCGGCTACTTCGTGTGCCAGCCCCAGCCTGCGGATGCACCGCGCGAGGTGGTTCGCATTCGCCTTGAAAGCGCGACACATGCCATCGACATCATAGGGCCCAATACCTGCGAATTGATGCCGACGCCCGAAGTCGAAGTCTTGACCCTGCGCTATGGCCCCGATGTGCTGTCAGAGACACCTGACCCGGCCCGCGCGATCGCCGCAATCCGAAAAAGCCGCGCCCCGATTGCGCGTCTGCTAATGGACCAAAAAGTGATTTCGGGCATCGGAAATATATATCGCGCAGAAATTCTGTGGTTGCAGAGGTTGAACCCCATGACGCGCGGTGCCGACATCAGCGAAGAGGCTCTTTTGGCCCTGTGGACTGAGATGCGAAGGCTCCTTCAGATCGGCGTTGAAACAAACGCGATCATCACAACCGGCGATTTGGACACGACCGGAACAAACATAACGGAGAGGACGAATATTTTCGCACGCGAGGTTTGCCCGGCCTGCAATGGCAAGATCACCAAATCGAAGCTCAGCGGCCGCACGCTCTATCACTGCCCGTCGTGCCAAGCTGAGCCTGTGCACAAAAATGTTCACACCGGGCCCAAATGACGCGTTTGGCAAGCAACATATTGGTCTATACCTAGTGGCAGGCACGCATCGCACTTGGCATCGACCGCCGCCCTAGACTGTGGCAAGCTTCTTTCTGTGGCTGCGCGAGGCGACCCAAAGTTCTCATTTACAAAGGGTTAGGACATGCAGATCACGCGCCGTTCCATGTTTGGCATGATTGGGGGCACCGGGCTTGTGGCTGCATTGCCGCCTGGGACCCTGTCAAAGACGCTTACCACCCAAGCCGAGCTTGATATTCGGTCTGCCAGCTTTTCCTTTATCGAGGGTACGACAACCGAGGGGCTGGTCTCGACGCATCCGGGCGCACCGCCGCCCGTCATTCGCATGCGCAAAAATGTTCCCTTCAATGTGCGCGTCACCAACAAGCTTGACGATTACACGACGATGCATTGGCATGGCTTGCGACTGGCAAATGCGATGGACGGCGTCCCCTATCTGACACAAATTCCATTGGGTCAGGGGGATTCCTATGACTACGAACTCGTTTCACCGGATGCGGGCACGTTCTGGTATCATCCCCATTGCATGACAATGGACCAAATGGCACTTGGCCTGACTGGTATTTTGATTGTCGAAGAGGACAGTGATCCCGGCTTCGACGCAGAGCTGCCGCTGAACCTGCGTGACTTTCGGCTGGACGGAAAAGGAGCCTGGATCGACCTATGGACCGCCCGCGGTGCTGCCCGAGGCGGCACGCTCGGAACGTTCATGACCACCAATTGGACCATTGAGCCAACCTACCATGCCCCAGCTGGCGGTCTGGTCCGCCTTCGTGTTGCTGCGACTGATCCCACTCGGGTCTACAAGCTTTATTTGCCAGAGGCCGACGCCAAGATCATCGCATTGGACGGCCATCCCCTGCCCACACTGGTCGATATGCCGACAAGGACAGAAAACGCCTTGGTACTTGGTCCGGGGCAACGCGCAGATATCGCGGTCCTGGTGCCCAAAGGTGACGGTAAGCGCGTGACGCTGTTTACCGATGCGCCTGGCCCGCCCCGGATTCTTGCGCACCTGGTTTCTCGCGGCCAGTCGCTTCACCGCTCGATCGCCGATGTCAGCCTACTGCCACCAAATCCAGTCAAGGAGCCAAATCTGGCAGAAGCCCGTCGGGAAGAATTTGTCTTTGGTTGGTCCCCCGAAGGCGATTTTCCCAATAACGGCGTCTGTGGTTCATTGCCTTATACTTTCTGGTCGATCAATCGAACACCCTGGGCCGGGGATGCCGCACAGGGCGTGGGACCGCTGGCCACTTTCAATCTGAACGACAGCGTGGTTCTCCGGTTGCGGAATGAAAGCCCGAATGACCACCCAATCCATCTTCACGGGCTGGCTTTCCGGCCGATACGGTCCAACAAGCGCGAACTGCCCCCGTATTGGACGGATACCGTGCTGCTGCAACGCGAAGAAACCGTAGATATCGCCTTCGTCGCCGACAATCCCGGGGACTGGGCATTTCACTGCCACGTGATCGAGCATCAAAAAACCGGACTGGCGGGATTTGTGCGCGTTCTGGACGGCTGAACGACGCCAGACGCCCGGATTTGGGTGTAACAGACTGTCTGGCGGACCCTCCATTCAGCCGCAGCAGAGACCTGCCGCAGCTGACTGTCGGTGACCGGCGCTAGTGCCCTTCTGCCGGCTTTGCCCAGAACCCGGAAATCCGAAGGTCGCCCGCGTCTCGGCCCGCAGCCTTTAAGGCCTCGCGCAGGGTCTTTGCTTGCGCGCGTTCTCCAGCAAACCAGATCTTGGACCCGGTATGATGCGGAAGCGCCTGCAGCGTTGCACGCCCCAAATCATCCCCAGAGGCACGTGCAAGCCAGGTCAGCTTTAGTCCGCTCGGTACGGAAATGGGATAGGCGCAATCTGCTCCGTTTTCAGCTTCCAAAAACAGCTCTCCGGTCACAGTGTCTGGCAAACTCTCCAACAGACGCGCGGCAGCGGGAAACCCGGTTTCGTCACTGGCCATAAGCACACGATCAGCGTCCAGCAAACCACCTCCGGTCGGGCCCAGCACCCCAACAACCCTGCGCTGGCCAACCGTGCCCAAATGGCCCCTCGCCCACTCGGACGTACGCCCTCCATCATGGAGGTAAACATCCATGATCAAGGTGTTTGTTCGATGATCGATGCGGCGCGCTGTATAGACAGGTCGATGCGGCGCGCCGTCACCCTCAGGCCAGGCAACAGCACCGTTGGCGGCTACGGTGGGCCAGTGCGGGGCGCCTCCCGCAGGAGGCTGAACCAACCGGAAATGGATAGACCCGTCCTGGTGCCGGGACAGGTCTTCGCCCTGCAATGTAACCCGCAGAAAGTTCGGACCCAACTCGGTCACCTCACGTACTGTGACAAAATCGAAGTTCGGGGGCAGCGACCCCGCTTTGGGCCCGTTCGACCAGCGCATTTCGGCGGCGACCTCGGGCATAACCCGCTGCATGAGCTGGGTAACCTCGTTTTTCAGTACAAAGAGCCAATGCTCGTCCACCGCGCCGACGTAGCCTGCCGCCTCCGTATTTCGCCCCGGTCTGAGACCAATGAGCCCGTGCGCGGTTTCAACGGTCAAGTGCCGTTCCTCGTCTTGCAACACCTTCAACCTGGATGACTTGACGCGTATCATTATCAATTCGCGCATCGCGCCATAACTGATACTGGGCAAATCCGATGTTGCCTCAAAAGGATCGAAAAGATCTTTCATCCGTAGTGCCACTTCATGTCTTTCGCGAACGCCTTTTCGCTTTGCAGGCCGACAGACTGGACCGATCCGGCTCATTCAAAAAGCGATCAAATTTCATGGTTTTTGCGTAGCGCTGTCACACCCTTCTGGTCGCTCTCACATCACGCACAACGAAACTGGGCGGTAAATGCCCGCCCAGAATGTATCTTGCCTGGCAGCCGAGCTTAGAAGAACCCCATCGGATTCTCATCATAGCTGACCAGCAGATTTTTGGTGTTCCGGTAGTGATCAAGCATCATTTTGTGGTTCTCGCGACCGATGCCTGATTTCTTGTATCCACCGAATGCAGCATGCGCCGGATAATGGTGATAGCAATTGGTCCACACGCGTCCTGCCTGAATGGCACGGCCAACACGGAAGGCTGTGTTTCCATCGCGCGTCCAAACACCAGCCCCCAGTCCATAGGTTGTGTCGTTCGCAATCGCGATTGCTTCTGCTTCATCCTTGAAGGTGGTGACCGAAAGCACCGGACCAAAGATCTCTTCCTGAAAGATCCGCATGGAGTTTTCCCCGCGAAACACAGTCGGCTGAATGTAGTAGCCTTCATGAAGACCATCCCCCAGCGCGGCCGCCTCTCCACCGACAACAACCTGTGCGCCTTCTTCTTTGCCAAGTTTGAGATACCCGGTGATCTTTTCCATCTGCTCAGTCGAGGCTTGACCACCAACCATCGTCTCCATTTTCAATGGATTTCCTTGCGTAATCGCTTTGACCCGCGCAACAGCGCGCTCAAGAAAGGCGCCCGCGATGCTTTCATGCACCAAAGCACGCGACGGGCATGTACACACCTCGCCCTGGTTCAAGGCGAACATTGCAAAGCCTTCAAGACACTTGTCAAAAAACGCATCATCGGCGTCCATCACATCTGCAAAAAAGATGTTTGGGGATTTTCCACCAAGTTCCAGCGCAACCGGGATTAGGTTCTCTGACGCGGCTTTCATGATGACCTTGCCGGTGGTTGTTTCACCAGTAAAGGCCAGTTTGGCGATCCGGGTCGAGGTCGACAAAGCCGCGCCAGCCTCTTCCCCATACCCGTTGACCACATTGACTACGCCGTCTGGGATCAGGTCCCCAATGAGCTCCATCAGAACAATTATCGAGGCGGGTGTCTGCTCGGCGGGCTTCAAAACAACCGCATTTCCAGCCGCGAGCGCAGGTGCCAATTTCCACACGGCCATGAGAATCGGGAAATTCCAAGGAATGATTTGGCCAACAACGCCAAGCGGTTCGTGGAAGTGATAAGCGTAGGTAGAGGCGTCAATTTCGGCGATCGACCCCTCGTCAGCGCGGATAACACCCCCGAAATAGCGAAAATGATCGATGGCCAGAGCCAGGTCAGCATTGACTGATTCACGGATAGGCTTGCCATTATCAAGGGTTTCGGCGACCGCAAGTTTCATGAGGTTTTCTTCGATCCGATCTGCAATCCGGAAAAGCATGGTCGATCGTTCGGTCAGCGACGTCTGCCCGAATGAAGGCGCTGCAGCATGGGCCGCATCCAGCGCCAGCTCAACGTCAGCTGCATTCGAACGCGCGACTTCACAAAGTGGTTCGCCAGTAATGGGTGTAACGTTTTCAAACCATTGCCCGGATTCCGGACCGACGAACGCCCCACCGATATAGTTGCCGTAACGCGGTTTATAGGGAAACTCTACGCCAAGATGACTGGAGTCCAAAGCCTCGCTTGGACCCGAAGATGCCTGCACGTTCATATCTTCCTCCCAAAAAAATAGAGCCCACGGAATGCGGGGGATACGTGCTGGCAAACGAGTCGTGGAATAGCTGGCGTGCTGATACAATGCCATGCCGGACCTTCTTTGGGAATGCATCGATCCTCATTCTGGCAATTTTGGGTGAAATGCGCATGCGCGGCAGTGGGGCTGCGCAATGGGTCCTACGTTTTCCCGTGCGGGCCAGCGACCGCAGTTGCAAGCCCTGTGATCTGAACGAAACCGTCAGACTTGGGTGCCCGAACGTCCGGCAAAAACTCAAACACAACGCTGTGTCAAAGCTGCGATGTGAAGGTCAGGTGATCCACGCTTCGTCGCGCAACCGTCTGAGCAAAGCCCATCGTCAAGGCGACGCAGACCACAGGACAAAGCCGCCAAACATCTGCATCCTTGATCCACCTGACAGACACAAGCGGCGCGTTGATTTCAGTGCCCCTGGGCTTGTTGACAACCGCCAAGCCTTCCTTCATTGAAAGATCAAGGCCAGTGCTGCCTGCCGCGCGCATCCTTTTGGAACGGTGAAAGCGCCTTGACAAATGTCCTTTGATCTTCCGACCAGCATTCGGTCGGCAACGCGCGCACCGAAGAACACATGCTGGTATGGAGATTCCGATGATCAGTTCTGATCAGGCCAAATCCATGGCCAAAAAACTGCGTGTCGCCCTAGCGGCTGACGAAATTGACATTCCGCATGGCAAAGCGCTCGAACTTGTGGCAGCCGCTCTTGGATTTGCGGACTGGAACACTGCGACAGCCCGACTGAACAAGACTGCACCTGAGGCGATCGAATTTGCTGGATGCAACCCAATCATACGGTTTTTCGACGAAACGAAAGCGCGCGAATTCTATTGCGATTTCCTTGGCTTTTCGGTCGCGTTTGAACACAAGTTAAGCGACGATATTCCACTTTATATGGCGGTGGAAAGGGCTGGCGTGCAGTTGCATCTGTCTGAGCATCACAATGATTCCAGTCCGGGTTCGAATACCTTTATCCCGACAACGAACCTGCGTGCTTTCCATCAAGAACTGTTGGAAAAGCACTACACATTCAATCGTCCAAGCTTGGATAAGCTGCCTTGGGGACTGCAGATGCAAGTACACGATCCCTTCGGCAACCGCCTTCGGTTCTGCGAACAGGGATCATAGATTGGGCGAAAGCTCGGGGTCATTCAGTCGACATCGGAGGCTTTGTCGACAGGGTCATCGGCCACGACCCCGTCTGAAATGAGTGCTGCGTCAAAGGTATGGCGGTCGATGAATTCTTTGGGGGAGTCCAGTACTGCAGATTTGGTCAGCGCCGAACCATACCGGAGTGACCGGCCCGGCTGGCACCGGGTTTACCTCACATGCAATCAACACTGACGACCCAGGGAAACCATATACAGGGCATCGCCTTCGGGGGAAGAATTTCAAGACCTCGATGAAACTCATTGCATGCGGGTTTTCAGCCTTTGCGACCGGGCCACGCAACCGACTTGCGTGGCCCAACTCAAATACCGGCGAAAGGGCTTCTGGTCAGACAGATTCCCGCTGATTTTTCTTCGTCTGGAACAGCAGTGACATCAATCCAAGTGCCGCAGATACAACGATCAAGAGCAACGATACTGCGTTCAGTACTGGCGTCGACCCTTGTTTCAGCTTGTCGAACATCGTGATGGTCAGCGGAGAGTCAGACCCGACCAGCATGAGCGTCGTGTTGAAGTTTTCAAAGCTCATGAGGATCGACACAACGGCCGAGGCAACAATGGCCGGCAGTAGGAATGGCAGCGTGATCTGACGGATTGCCCCCCATTTTGTTGCGCCAAGGTTTAAGGCGGCCTCTTCCAGGCTTGGATCAAATTTTTGCAGACGCGCCGATATCACCAGCGACGCAAAGGTCGTGATAAATGAAAACTGGCCAAGGATGACGAGAATCAGGCCTGGGCGCAGCCCGTCAAACCACATCCCTGTTGCGTCTTCCAAAGCATTGGCAAGCGAGCTGGAGAACACCAGAATTGAGATCCCGAGGATCACACCGGGAATGATCAAGGGCAGCAACATCAGCATGTAGAGAAACGCTTTGCCACGGAAATCATGCCGGACAAACAGAAAAGCGTTACATGTCCCAACGGCAACCGCCAGTCCAGACACCCAGATCGCAACAAAGGCAGAGGTTCCGATTGAGCGCATAATCGCGCGCTCATGAAATACACCGATGAACGGCGCCTCGGTTCCAAAGAACCAAGCCAGCGTAAAGCCCTCCCACGGCATGGAGGGGAAGACACTGTTGTTGAAGGCAAACACGCAAACAACCGTAAGCGGCAGGGCCAGATAGATGAAAAACACCGCGACATAGGCGCGATAGCACCACTTGGCAAAGGCGGGCTGTGGGACTGTCGGGATCATGTGCGCCCCATCGTTTCAGTCAGCGACTGGCGCGACAGTTTCAGACCAGCAAAGACAACAAGAGACGACAGCACAAGCAGCAAAAACCCGAATGCCGACCCCAATTCCCAATTAAAGCGCGTGATGAATTGGGTGTAGATCATGCCTGTGAACCACAAACTGTCCTTCCCGCCCAACAGGATCGGAGTCAGATAGTTGCCCAGCGACAGCATGAAGACGACGATGCACCCTGAAACGATACCGGGCATTGCATGAGGGATCACGATTTCACGCATGATCGACACGTTGGTCCCCCCCAGATCATAGCCGGCTTCGATCAGGCTATCATCGAGGCTGTCCAGTGTTGTGACCAATGGCACGACCATGAACAGAATAGACGTGTAGACCAACCCCACCATGATCGCCGCATCATTGTACAACATCTCGACAGGCCCAGCGACCAAACCCAGATATTGCAAGGTGTTAGAAATGACACCGGTTTCACGCAGCAGGATCATCCAGCCAAACGTACGTACCAGTTCTGACACCCAAAACGGGATCATACACATCAGAAAGAGCGTTGTTTTGGTACGGCCGCGTGTCAGTTTTGCAATGTAGTAAGCGATCGGGAACCCAAGAACGAGGGTCAGAAGGGTCGCAATCATCGACATGATCGCGGTGCGTGCAAACGTCCGCCAATACAGCGGCTCGTTGAAGAATGTCGCATAATTGTCCAGACCGATTTCATACGCCCTGGGCCCAACCCTTTCGCTGATCGAGACAATGAACAGCCCGATATGCGGCAGGATAATCAGCACCACCAGCCACAGCAGGATTGGAGCAAGCAACAGGTAGAACCCAAGACGAGAGGTGTCAGAAGCCATGGCTCACGTCTCCTCTGCGCGATAACAGCGGGCCTTTTGCGGATCCCAACGGACAGATACGCCATCGCCAATGCGTAAATTCGCGAAACTGCCGGTTTGCGGCAAAGCAATTTTCAGGACGTCACCAGATCGGTCTTTCACAGTGATGCTGCTGTTGGCACCGTTGAACAGAATGGATGTGACCTCTGCCTGGGACACATTCACCCCGTCCTGTGCGGTGCAAAGTTCGATC
>JAKVCP010000075.1 GCA_022448925.1 Paracoccaceae bacterium | reverse complement strand
TGCCTTTTTCAATCTGGCCAAAGAAACCGGGATACGACTTATTGTCGACGAAACCTACCGAGATTTCGACAGTCGACCTGCGCCTCCGCATGGCTTGCTGGGCCATAAGGATTGGGATCGGACATTGGTCCAGCTATATTCCTTTTCCAAAGCCTACCGCCTGACCGGTCACCGCGTCGGAGCGGCGATCACCAACCCACTCCTTTTGGCTGAGATGGAAAAGTTCCTGGACACTGTTGCGATTTGTCCAACTCAACTTGGGCAAAAGGCCGCCCTGTGGGGGTTGCGGAACCTGTCGGACTGGGTTGCCGCAGAACGGGAAGAAATTCTTGATCGGCGGGCTGCAATTCAGGAAAACATGCCCAAGCTGACCGCGCGCGGATGGCGATTGATGGGGCTTGGGGCGTATTTCGCCTACCTTCAGCACCCCTTTGCCGAAAGCTCTGCCAACCTGGCGCCTCGACTTGTTCAGGATGCGGGCATTCTGGCCCTGCCGGGTACGATGTTCATGCCAGCCGACGCCCCTGACGGTGCAAGCCAATTCCGCATCGCTTTTGCCAATGTGGACCGAGAGGGAATAGCCGCGCTGTTTGATCGGCTCGCTGCGCTCAGCTGGCCTCTTGCCGAGCAGGGCGCGGACGCGTAGGTAACGTCAAAACCTATCTGGGAGAATTTCATGGCCGCCAAAGGCAGTCTGTCCAAAACTCTGGTCTGGATCATTCTGGGCCTCTTGATTGTCGGCCTCGCCGGGTTTGGCGCAACCAACTTCAGCGGCAGTATCCGCAGCGTTGGGTCGGTGGGCGATGTCGATATCGATGTGAACCGCTATGCACGGTCGCTGCAAACCGAAATCCGCGCGATCGAGACACAAACCGGTCAACCCCTGCCGTTTCAACAGGCTTTGGCTTTGGGACTTGACCAGCAAGTGATGGGGCAGCTTATCCTGAGCGCATCGATCGACAACGAAGCCCAGGAAATAGGCCTGTCGGTGGGCGATGACGAACTTGCCAAGCAAATCAGCGTCATCCCTCAATTTCAGGGCCCCGACGGGCGGTTCGACCGCGAGGCCTACAGCTTTGCCCTGCGGAACAGCGGTATGACCGAAAGCGCGTTCGAAGACGGCCTGCGCGCTGAATCCGCCCGCACCTTGCTCCAGGCCGCGATCCTGTCAGGCAATGCAATGCCCGCTGGTTACCTTGATGTGCTTCTGGCCTATGCAGGTGAGGGACGCAGTTTTCACTGGGTGTCCTTCACATCCTCGTCCCTGACAACTGGTGTACCCGTCCCAAACGACGACGCGTTGCGCAGTTTCTACAACGATAACATCGCCGATTACACTTTGCCGCAGCGCCGCCAAATCACCTTTGCCTGGCTTACCCCCGACATGCTGATCGACACTGTAGAGCTGGACGATGCCACCCTGCGCGCGTCTTATGATGAGCGCAACGCAGAGTTCAATCAGCCAGAGCGGCGCCTTGTTGAGCGTCTTGTTTTTGGCAGCGATGCCGAGGTCGAGGCCGCGCTTGCGCGGATCGAAGACGGATCGGTCACATTCGAAGACCTGGTGGCCGAGCGCGGATTGGATCTGGGTGATGTCGATATGGGCGACGTAACGATTGATGATCTTGGCGACGCCGGAGAGGCCGTATTCGCCGCAGAACGCGGCACCCTTGTTGGGCCTCAGCCTTCCGAATTTGGGGCGGCGCTTTTCCGCGTAAATGCCGTACTGGCCGCGCAGTCAACAAGTTTTGAGGATGCGATCCCTGCATTGCGTCAGGATCTGGCTTTGGATCGGGCACGCCGTGTTATCGATGCTCAGATCCAATCAATCGACGATCTCTTGGCCGGGGGCGCAACTCTCGAAGATCTCGCCAGCGAAACTGACATGCAACTGGGCAAGATCGACTGGCATGAAGGCATGACCACCGAAATCGCGTCTTACAACGCCTTCCGGCAAGTGGCCGCATCCGTGACTGCTGATGACTTCCCCGAGGTCGCGGACCTTGGAGACGGTGGCATTTTCGCCCTTCGTCTCGATGGGACTTTGGAAGCAGCCCCGCAGCCTTTTGACGAGGTGGCACAGCTGGTCCGGGCAGATCTTGAAGTCGCCGAGACAGCCCGGATCCTGACGGAACAGGCCAAAGCCTATGCCGCAGAGTTGGGCGAAGGGCGCACCTTCGACGGCCTAGGATTGACCGCAACTTCTGAAGTGGGGATCAAGCGCAACGGTTTTGTCGCTGACCTGCCCTTCGATGCACTGACCACGGTGTTTGAAATGACAGAGGGTGAAGCCAGGGCCATCCAGACCCGTGATGGCGCCATTCTCGTTCAACTCTCAGAGATCATTCCGGTGGATCGCGATGACGAAGACATGCAGCGGCTGGGTACGGCCTTGTCTGACCAGGCTTCAAGCGGGATTTCACAGGACCTGTTCCGTGCACTCAGCACGGATATCCGGTCACGTGTCGGAATCGAACTGGACCAAAACGCAATCAATGCAGTCCATACGCAATTCCAGTAAACCCTGAGTTGCTGATAAAAAAAGACGCGCTGTTTTGCCCACAGCGCGTCCTTTTCTTTTCTGCGGTTTCCACCAACGTCAGCTCATGGGCTTCATCAGTTCAACCTCTTCGCCTTCGCGAACGGCTGTATAGAAACATGACCGCCGGTTGGTGTGACAGGCTGGCCCTTCTTGACGAACCATTGCCAACAAGCAATCCTGATCACAATCCACTCGCAGATCAATCAATTCCTGTGTGTGACCGGACGTTTCACCCTTGATCCAGAATGACTGGCGCGATCTGGACCAATAGGTGACGCGCTGCGTTTCAAGTGTTCTGGCAACCGATTCTGCGTTCATCCAGGCCACCATGAGAACCTCATGGGTGTCCGCATCCTGAGCAACACAAGGGATCAGCCCTGCTTCGTTGAAAGTCAGCGATTGAGGATCGAAGGACATCTTGAAAAACCTTTTGCTTCTGGACAACATGCCCCTATCTATTGGGTCTAAGCCAAAAGGAAAACCCATGTCTGGCGAAACCGACCTGATCAAGCTGTATTCACCACGCATACTGGCCCTTGCAACGGATATTCCAAGACTGGGGCGACTTGAGGCCCCGGATGCAACATGCAAAAAACGCTCGCCCCTGTGTGGAAGCACGGTGACCGTTGATCTGACGGTTCAAAATGGCTGCGTCACCGATTATGCGCAAGACGTCAAAGCCTGCGCATTAGGTCAAGCCGCGGCAGCAGTGGTCGGCGGCGCGATTGTCGGACGCTCACAGAAAGACGTTGTTGCGGCGCGGGATGCACTGAAGGAGATGTTGACATCCGACGGAGCAGCCCCCGCGGCCCCGTTTGATGAACTTGAAATCCTGCGGCCAGCGGGATCCTTTCGCAATCGGCACAATTCCATTCTTTTGACGCTGGAGGCCGCTGTAGAGGCACTGCAAATGGCACAAACGATGCGATCAGCTTAAGCCCAGCTTAGTTGCGCATCAGATCGGAAGTGGGCAGCGAGTGCCAGACAGGGTTTGAATCGTGTCGGTCGGAAGACCCTCTTTGGAAATCAGATGCGGCCTCGTGTAATGCGATGGAGTGGCGCGGCACAATAGATGTTGCACCCCTCCAGATCAGATTCACGCAGCGAAATCTCCGAATTTAACAAAAAACCGCCGCACGCCCTTTGGGTAAGGCGGCGGCGGCAAGGAATGCGTCCTGTGTGGGACCCGATATCGGCTTGAAAACGGGGCAGGCGACCCCTGTTTGTCTGACGGGACAGGCAGTGTCAGGTTCACACCCTTTGGGAAGATGTGCAAAGCCATCGGCACAATGACGCGGGCAGAAAACGATGTGTTAGGTCAAGCCGGGAACATGAAGAGCCACAAGAAGGATTATCACAATTGCCGTAGCGCCAAGAGCGTCTTGCAAAAAGTCTGGTCCGATCCGGTCTGCAATATACTTAATCTGCTCAATCATCTTTAACCTCACCTCATGTTCCTGAGTTGCTTATTTGTTCTCATATACGGAACAGTCTGTAAAGAACTTTTTGAGAACATTTGTAGACAAAACAGGTTAACCGACCGAAATAAGCCGAATTGCCTCGTCCTGACGCATGAGCCACAACAGAGTCCGGGCAGCCTGACCACGGGGACTGGTCAAGTTTGGATCATCCGCCAACAGGCGCCGTGCATCGCTTTGTGCAATCGCCATGAGTGCGGACTGATGTTCCAGATCCGCAATGCGAAAGCGCGGCACACCCGATTGCGCAGTGCCGATGACATCGCCGGCGCCGCGCATTTCAAGATCCACTTCGGATATTCGAAATCCATCTTCGGTTTCACGCAAGGTCCTGAGCCGCTGAGTGCCCGCATCGCCCAAAGGCGCCTGGTAGACCAACAGGCAGGTTGAGGCCTGATCACCACGTCCAACCCGACCACGCAGCTGATGAAGCTGCGCAAGGCCAAAGTGCTCTGCTCGTTCGATCACCATGATGCTTGCGTTGGGTACGTTCACACCGACCTCAATCACGGTTGTGGCCACCAGTACCTTTATCTCGCCCAAGACGAAG
Source organism: Paracoccaceae bacterium (assembly GCA_022448925.1). GTDB lineage: Bacteria > Pseudomonadota > Alphaproteobacteria > Rhodobacterales > Rhodobacteraceae > JAKVCP01. Next base: position 10,956 of record JAKVCP010000075.1, on the reverse strand, counting down.
CGCGCCATGGTCGCATCTCTGTCAGAGTGCGGCATCTGCCCATGGACCAAACCGATCTGCGTTTCGTCAAAAACAGAGCGCAAATGCTTGAAACGCTCTTCTGCGGCGGCAAGGTCCATGACCTCACTTTCCTCGACCAAAGGGCACACCCAATACGCCTGTCGCCCCTTTGACACCGCATCGCGCAAGTGGGCAACGACCTCATCCAGTCGCTCAGACGAAACCAGAGCCGTCTTGACCGGTTTGCGCCCGGGCGGTTTCTCATCAAGAACCGACACGTCCATGTCGCCATATTGCGCCAGCGCCAGACTGCGTGGAATGGGCGTCGCGGTCATCACCAGAACATCCGCGGCAATGCCCTTTTCCCCCAGTTTCAGACGCTGCCGAACGCCAAAGCGATGCTGCTCATCCACAATGGCCAAGCGCAGGTCGCGAAACTGAACGTCGTCCTGAAACACGGCATGAGTGCCCACAAGGATCTGGATGTTCCCCCGCACCAGCGCTTGCAATTTCGCGGCCCGTTCAGCGCCTTTGTCACGACCGGTCAGAATATCCAGCACCACGCCAGCTTGTTCGGCCAAAGGCTGCAAGCTTTCCAGATGCTGCAGCGCCAGAATACTGGTCGGAGCCATCAAGACCCCCTGACCGCCCGCCTCAACCGCCGTCAGCAAGGCCATGAAGGCAACCAAGGTCTTGCCTGCCCCCACATCGCCCTGCAACAGCCGGTTCATCCGTTGAGATATCGCCATATCCGCCGTGATTTCGTCGATGGCACGGCTTTGTGCATCGGTCGGTCGGTAGGGCAAGCCGGCAAGGACCCGCGCCCGCAAGCGGCCGTTCCCTTCGCTTTTCACCCCAGGAGCGCGCCGCCGTTGCGCGCGCGCCAGCGCCAGCGTCAACTGATGGGCCAGAAACTCATCATAGGCCAGACGTTCCCGCGCAGGGGCCGCCGGCCCGAGGTCAGAGACCGCATCAGGCGCATGTGCCTCCTGCAGGGCCGCTTGCCAACTTGGCCATGCCGCCTTTGCTTTCTGAGCGGGATCTATCCACTCGTCCAGCTGCGGTGCTCGGGACAGGGCATCACGTACCGCACGGCTCATGACCTTTTGCGTCACACCCCCGGTTAATGGATAGATCGGTTCGAACGTGGGCAGTTCCTCCATCCGGTCCTCAGCCAGGACATGATCGGGATGCACCATCTGCGGCATGCCATCAAAAAGCTCTACCCGCCCGGACACCACGCGTTTTTCCCCGGTTGGCAAAAGTTTCTGCACGTAGTCGCCACGTGCATGAAAGAAAACGATCTGAAAGGCTGTCGATGCATCCATGACAGTGACGCGGTAAGCGCCACCTTTTGTGCGCGGTGGTCTGTGCTGACCAATTGTCACCTCGACCGTGACCACGCCGGGCAGTTCTGCTCCCTGCACAGTCGCACGCACTGACCGGTCAATTCCCGACTGTGGCAACGTCATCAAAAGATCGCGCGGCGCGTTTTGCCCTGCGGCCTCCAGCAGGTGCGCCGTTTTCGGGCCGATGCCATCCAGAACCGTGATCTGTGCAAACAGCGGGAACAGAACTTCAGGACGCCCCGTCATAACCGACCGATCAGCGACAGCCATTGATCTTCCGTCAGGATCTCAAGCCCAAGATCCCGGGCCTTTTTCTCTTTTGAACCCGCCCCCGGCCCTGCAATGACCATGTCGGTCTTTCCCGACACGGAGCCGGACACCTTGGCGCCCAGAGATTCAGCCGTGGCCTTTGCCTCTGCCCGGGTCATCTGCTCAAGGCTGCCCGTGAAAACAACCGTTTTGCCTGCCACAGGACTGCCTTCCGTGACAGGCGCCTCGGCTGGTTCGACGTCAAGACAGGCAACCAGCCGATCAACAGTGGCGCGCTCTGCCGGCTGCGACAAGGCTGAAATCAACGAACGCGCCATGACCTGTCCGATGCCGTCGATCGCCAACAGATCTTCCCATTCGGGTCCACTATAGGCGACCGCCGCATCGATTGCGGCAATCATCGCGTCCCATGTGCCATAGTGTTTTGCCAAAAGATCAGAGGCCTGTTCACCCACATGCCGAATACCCAAGCCAAAAATCACCCGCTTCAAGGGAATGCGACGTTTGTCCCGAATTGCTGCGAACAGATTGGCAGCTGATTTTTCGCCCCAGCCTTCGCGGTTTTTCAACTGTTGCAGACCTGACCCGTACATGGACTCAAGCGCAAAAATGTCTGCCGGTTCTCGGATCCACCCATCTGCATAGAACTGTTCGACTTGCTTGGCGCCCAGTCCCTCGATGTCAAACACCGAGCGCGACACAAAATGTTTCAATTTCTCAACCGCTTGGGCTGGGCAAATCAAACCACCAGTACACCGACGCACGGCGTCACCCTCTTCTCGAAGTGCAGCGCTGCCACACTCGGGGCAGACATGCGGAAATGCGAAGACGTCAGATTGCACTGGTCGTTTCGTCAAATCGACATCGGCGATTTTTGGAATAACGTCACCGGCGCGGTAGACCTGCACCCAATCGCCAACCCGAATATCGGTGCCGCCGCGAATGGGCAGACCATCTCCTCCACGACCGGCGATGTAGTCTTCGTTGTGCAAGGTGGCATTGGAGACCACGACGCCACCCACTGTCACCGGCATCAAACGCGCCACAGGACTAAGCGCGCCCGTTCGACCGACCTGAATGTCGATGGCCTCAAGCCGGGTCCAAGCGAGCTCGGCAGGGAATTTGTGCGCGATCGCCCACCGGGGCGTCGTTGAGCGCATTCCCAAACGGCTCTGCAGCGTCAGTTCGTCCACCTTGTAAACAACACCGTCAATGTCGTAGCCCAATGTCGCGCGCTGCGCTTCAATGATCTTGTAATGTGCGACCATTTCCTCCGGAGACGAACAGAGCGCCGTCAGCGGGTTGGTCCGAAATCCCAATGCCCCCAAACGTATCAATGCCTGGTACTGCGTGGCGGCCAAAGGCTCTGACACATCGCCCCATGCATAGGCAAAAAATCGCAGTGGCCTGGAGCGGGTGATGCTCGCATCCAGTTGCCGCAAAGATCCAGCCGCAGCGTTGCGGGGATTGGCAAAAGGTTTGGCGCCCCTCGCCCCTTGTCTTGCGTTCAGCGCCTCAAAATCGGCGTGGTCCATGTAAACCTCGCCTCTCACTTCCAAGAGGTCTGGCGCGCCCACAAGTTTTTGAGGAATCTCGGCAATAGTCCGGGCGTTCTGGGTGACATTTTCACCCTGGCTGCCATCTCCGCGCGTAGCTGCCTGGACCAATACGCCGTCTTCATAGCGCAAGGAAAGGGACAGACCATCAATCTTGGGCTCAGCCGTAAACGCCAGCGCCGTGTCTGATGGCATTCCAAGATACCGATGAATTCCTTCCACAAAATCCTGGACATCCGCCTCATCGAAGGCATTGCCAAGCGACAACATGCGCTGACTGTGTGTGACTTTTGAAAATCCGTCCGCTGGCGCAGCGCCCACTTTGTCTGTTGGGCTGTCAGAGCGCTTTAGATGTGGAAACCTGCTTTCAATCGCTGCATTGCGGCGCTTAAGACTGTCATACTCCGCATCGTCAAGATTTGGTGCATCCGATTTGAAATAAGCCGCGCTCGCCTCGCGGAGAACCTGCGCCAACTGCGCAAGCTCCCTGCGCGCGTCGTCTTCGCCAAGAGTTTCAACAGAGGGTGGCCGTGTCACGGTCGGTGATCCTAACTAACTGCAGTACATTCTCTGCGGTCAAGTGATAGGCATCAGACCGACCACGGTCCAGTCATGAGCTGCGATTTGTATCAGGCACCGATCGCCAATGGCGTTTCATCATCCTGATCGTTTTGCGGGTCACGCAAAACATATCCGCGCCCCCAAACGGTTTCGATATAACTGCCCTCGCCAGTGGCTTCGCTCAACTTTTTGCGCAACTTGCATATAAAGACGTCAATGATCTTCAGTTCAGGCTCATCCATCCCACCGTAGAGATGGTTCAGAAACATCTCTTTCGTAAGCGTCGTCCCTTTGCGCAACGATAACAGTTCAAGCATCTGGTACTCTTTGCCAGTGAGATGAACTGCCTTCCCGCCGACTTCTACAGTTTTCGCGTCCAGATTAACGGAAATACGGCCTGTATTGATAATTGACTGAGAATGGCCTTTGGATCGCCGAATTATAGCATGAATTCGCGCAACCAATTCTTCTCGATGAAATGGTTTTGTCAAATAGTCATCTGCACCGAACCCAAATCCCTTAAGCTTGCTTTCCGTGTCATCGAACCCGGAGAGAATAAGGGTGGGCGTATCAATTCTTGCCAAACGAAGTTTGCGCAGAACATCGTAGCCATTCATGTCTGGCAGGTGCAAATCCAAAAGGATCAGATCGTAATCGTAGAGCTTAGCAAGATCGATCCCCTCTTCCCCCATGTCGGTAGCATAGACGTTCAGATTTGCATTAGACAGCATCATTTCGATGCTTTTGGACGTCGTCGGATCGTCCTCGACCAACAGTACGCGCATTATTCGGCTCCGTTCCAAAAATGACTATGGTAAATATTGCACCTGCAAATATTAACCTACGGTTACCATACTTTTTAATATACGAAAAGCAACTTAAGGTTGTCTAAATTTTTGCAAAGCTGTGACCTTCAACGCCTGTTCACCGTGATCTGCAAGGGCTTTCATCCACTCCGTAAGCTCATCAGGGCTTAGTGCATATAGTTCCAGCGCCGTTTCTCGTGGAATCAGCCCATAGGCTATTGCCCGAACAACTGTCGCCTTGCGAGATGCAACCCAACGCTGAGTATTTGCAGGTGGCAAGTCGGCCCGTGTCAAAACAGAGCCGTCTGGCAAAGTCACTGCTCTTGGTCCGGAAATTTTTCTTAGATACATGTTTATCCCCAAGTCTGCTCGGGGATAGATTTCATGCGTAACCTTAACCGCAGCTAAAACTCGCTCTTGAGAGTATTTCGGATTTTCCTATATATCGCCAGATCGAAGGAGCTGTCCCATGCCACTTGACACCCATCCAGTAAACTCTCTCGGCTTTGCAAAGCCACCCTCGGAAACGCGCGTGGTTGTGGCCATGTCTGGCGGCGTCGACAGCTCTGTTGTCGCTGCGCAACTGGCCGAAGAGGGATATGACGTCGTGGGCGTGACGCTGCAACTCTATGATCATGGGGCAGCATTGGCGAAAAAGGGCGCTTGTTGTGCCGGACTGGATATCCATGATGCGCGGCGCGTTGCCGAGGATATGGGCTTTCCGCATTATGTCCTCGACTACGAAAACATTTTTCGCGAAGCGGTCATCGATGAGTTTGCCGAAAGCTATCTGGGCGGCGCAACACCTGTGCCCTGCATTCGCTGCAATGAACGCGTCAAGTTCAAGGACTTGCTGGAAACGGCAAAGGACCTGGAAGCCGACTGCATGGCCACAGGACACTATATTCAGCGCAAGGTTGGTGTACACGGCCCGGAATTGCACAGCGCAACGGATGCCAATCGCGACCAGAGCTATTTCCTGTTTTCAACCACGCAAGAACAACTGGATTTTCTGCGCTTTCCCCTGGGACATCTGCCATCAAAGGATGCAACGCGTGAGCTGGCCGCAAAATACGGGCTGAAGGTTGCAGACAAACCTGACAGCCAGGACATTTGTTTCGTGCCAGATGGCAACTATGCAGCAGTGATCGAAAAACTGCGACCCGGTGCGGTTGATCCGGGGCAGATCGTGCACGCAGATGGACGCGTCTTGGGAGAACATAACGGCGTTATTCATTACACGGTCGGACAACGTCGGGGCCTGGGTATCGGCGGTTTGGACGAACCCCTTTACGTGGTAAGGCTTGACGTGGATGCAAAACACGTGGTCGTGGGGCCAAAGTCCATGCTCGCGACCCGAACCGTTCCAATCCGGGAAATCAACTGGCTGGGCGACGCGCCCCTTGCCTCAAGGGACACCTGGGAGGTCTCTGTCAAGGTCAGATCAACCCGCCCCCCGCGGGAAGCTGTCATCCGTCCGCTCTCAGAAACAACCGCAGAGGTCGAACTGCTGACCCCGGAAGAGGGTGTCTCCCCGGGTCAAGCCTGCGTCTTCTATCAAACAGGTGAAAGCCGGGTGCTTGGGGGCGGATGGATCTGGCGGGGATGACCTGAAACACACAAACGGTGCCCGCAACAACTGGCAGGCTTGTTCCGTTCGCTGGTGCCTTTCCCGTGAACCACGCGACGTGCCACGATAGCCTTCGACAAACACCAAACCAACGCGCCCTGACAGTGGTCCCGTAACGCCGCCTGAGCACCCAAAGGGCGCTCAGGCTCATCCGGCGCGGCGCCAAAGGCGCCGCACATTTCAACAGATCTAAATCTTGCGCAGCGCAAGGACCGCGTTCAGACCACCAAATGCAAAGGCATTGGACAGGGCGACCTTCACATCGGCCTCTCGGGCTTCGTTTGGCACGACGTCAAGGGCGCATTCAGGATCATGCTCTTCGTAGCCTATGGTCGGAGCAACAACCCCTTCTTTCAACGCCATGATACACGCCAAAAGCTCTACCGCACCCGTTCCGCCGATCAGGTGACCATGCATCGATTTCGTCGAGGAAATCATCAAGTCATCAGCATGCTGACCAAAGACATCCGCGACCGCCGCGCATTCCGTCTTGTCATTGGCCGCCGTCCCGGTGCCATGCGCATTGACATAACCAACTTGAGACGCTGAGATACCGGCGTCCGCCAGAGCACCCGCCATGGCCCGCGCAGCGCCCTGTTTTGATGGCATGACAATGTCAGATGCATCCGAGGTCATTGCGAACCCGATCACTTCGCACAGGATCTCAGCCCCGCGCGCGCGGGCGTGCTCATACTCTTCGAAGACAAAGACACCCGCCCCTTCACCCTGCACCATGCCATTTCGATTCGCCGAGAACGGACGGCAGGCATCCCGGCTCATGACGCGCAGCCCCTCCCAGGCTTTGACACCGCCAAAGCATAGCATCGATTCCGATCCGCCAGTGATCATGGCCTTTGACATCCCTGATCGCACCATTTGGAAGGCCTGCGCCATCGCGTGGTTTGAAGATGAACAGGCCGTGGACACCGTGAAGGACGGACCTTTCAGATTGTACTGCATCGAAACATGGCTCGCCGCAGCATTGTTCATCAGCTTGGGAACAACAAAGGGATGCACGCGGTTCTTGCCATCTTCGTAAACCGAGCGATAGTTGTCATCCCAAGTGCTGACACCGCCGCCCGCGGTGCCCAGTACAACGCCCGCTTTGGCTGCCAGATCACCGGTGAATTCAATGCCCGACTGGGCCATTGCCTCTCCCGTGGCCAGCAAAGTAAACTGCGTGAACCGGTCATAAAGGACCATCTGCTGACGGTTGAAATGGTTCTCGGCATCCATTCCCTTGACCTGGCCACCGATCCTGATTGACAGCCGGTCGACGTCGCGAAAGTCAAGTTCGCTAATCCCGCAACGGCCTTCGCGCATCGCGTCCAAAGTATCGGGCACATTGTGGCCCAACGCGTTGACCGTGCCCGCGCCCGTAATGACAACCCGGTTCACGATGTCTGCTCAGCCACCAGTTTTTCAATCCCGGCGATGATCGTCTTGACTGACGAAATATCGAAATCACCATCGCTGGGATCGTTTGCGTTAAAGGGTATCGAGATGTCAAAGGCTTCTTCGATTGCAAAGATGCTTTCAACAAGACCAAGACTGTCGACGCCCAGATCTTCAAGCGTGCTGTCGGGGGTCACATCTGAGGGTTCAAGAACCGCCTGCTCTGCAATGATCTCTATGACCTTGTCGCTGACGTTCATCACAAAATCCTTTTGTGCTTGAGCGGATTGAAGTCGGGTTTAGTCGCTTGTTTCATCCTTGGAAACCGCTTTCTGCAGTTCCGCGACCTGTCCAGCAAGACGCGGCAAGCGCCGCAGGTGTTTGTACATCTCAAGATGCTGTTCCATTTTCACTGCCGGATATCCCAGCATCACACGTCCCGCAGGGACTTTGCTCAGGACAACGGTGGCCGCACCACAGATCGCGTTGTCCCCAATCGAGGTGTTGTCACTGACACCGGTCTTGCCGCCAAGAACGACATTGTTGCCAATCGTAACAGAGCCAGCAAGACCGACATGCCCGCACAACAGACAGTCACGACCGATGATGCAGTTGTGGCCAATCATCACCTGGTTGTCGATCTTGGTGCCGTCCCCGATCCGCGTGTCCCGGATCGTCCCACTGTCGATGGTGGAACAGGCGCCCACTTCGACGTCCGAGCCAAGTGTGACCGACCCAAGTGTATGGATCCGCGTCCAGCTTTGGTTTGTGACATCGCCCTGATCCCCCAAGGTTTTCCGGGCTTTTTCCACGCCTGAAACCTCGGGCGTGACAAATGAAAATCCGTCGCCGCCGATCACGGCATTGGGCTGAACGATCAGCCTGTCGCCAGCCTGCACCCGGGCCATAAGACGGGCCCCGCTGTGAAGACGCGCGCCCGCACCCAAAACAACGTCTGCCCCGACATAACACTGAGGCCCCAAAACCGAGCCCGCGCCAATGCGCGCACGTGCTCCCACCATGGTAAATGGACCGATCGTCACCCCTTCGCCGATCTCTGCTGTCGGGTCCACATGGGCACTTGGGCTGATACCCGACGGATAGTGCTGGCCGGGATCGATGATCTGGCTCAGGCCCGCCATCGCATAACGGGACCGCCCCGTTAGAATTGCCGCCTCAAGCCCCATGGCCTGCCAGTCTGCGCCGTCCCACACCATGGCGACACGCGCCCGGCTATTGGCCAACCCCTCGGCATAGGTTGGCTTCATCGCCAAAGCGATGTCTCTCGCCGAGGCTTCTGCCGGCTCGTTCGCGCCATCGATGATGATCGATGTATCCCCGACCGCCTCTAGGCCAAGCGCTGAGGCGATCTCTTGAATTGTGTGGGGCATGGCGTAAACCTCCGGGCTGATTTGCCCGATGGTTTAGCCGCGAACCGACGTCAGGGCCACCCCTGCATTCGACAAGGCCCGCCAGATCGCTGCGTCTCGACCGTAAATGTCGCGACGGAAGTTTATCTTTCCTTTGGCCTGGGTAAAGGCAGTCCGATACATCAGGTGAACCGGGACCTGCGTGACCAGATCAACCTTGGTTTCGCGACGCGTATCCAGGATTCGGTGAAACTGGCCCTTGGGGTCGTCACTTTGCACAGCCAACAGCGCATAGGCAAAATCAAACGGATCATTCAAACGCACGCATCCATGGCTGTAGGCGCGCACCTCACGGGCAAAAAGGTGCTTTTGCGGCGTGTCATGCAGATAGATGTTGTGCTTGTTGGGGAACATGAACTTCACCAGTCCCAACGCATTTCGCCCACCCGGAGGCTGCCGCATGTTGAAGTTCAACGTGCCTGCGCTGATCTGCGAAAAGTCAGCGGCAGCGCGGTTGACCACCCTGCCTCGGGCATCCGTGATCTCCAGGTGGCCATGTGCTAGGGGATTGGCCTGCAAAGCCGGAAGATATTCCTTGATAATGATAGAGCGAGGCACATGCCAGCTAGGGTTGATGATCATGTGTTCCATAATATCCGAGAACTCAGGCGTTCTACGGTCGTAGACGTTCATACCGACAACGGCTCTGGTTTTGAAAGTCACCTTGTCATCATCAAAGATCCGCGCCGAGAAATCAGTCAGGTTCACCTTGACGTGGCGATCACCCAACGGACGATTGATCCAACGCTCGCGCTCCATGGCGACAACCACCGACTTCAATCGGTCCTCGGCACTGACGTTGACCTCTTTTATTGTTGCAGCCCCCGCCACGCCATCATCTGTCAGGCCATGATGGGATTGAAACTGACGCACGGCCTCTTGCAAGGCGTCGTCGTAGCTAGCTGCCACCGTGCGCGACAGATAGCCCATGCGGATCAACCGATCGCGCAGCGCGATCACCGCCGTTCCATTATCTCCTGGCTCAAGCTTTTTTGCGCTCACGCGCTTGCCCCAGCCACCCGACCGGATCAGCGCTTCCAGGCGCATCTTTTCCTTCAACAGGCGAGAGTACTCGCCAGTCTGCGGAACCAGCGCGCGCATGACGGCACGCGGATCGCCGTTCGCAAGCGCCGTCAGCGTCTTTGCTCCATCCCGCAGCGGCACCTTGCGTACCAGCCCGTCGTCAATCCGTGACGGCACCAGAATGCCTGTCTGAAGTCCCCGGGCCAGATCGAGGTAGAATTTGCTCAAGCTGACCTCTAGCGCCCCCAATTCCCGGGTCGTTGAAACGCGCGCCATCTGCCGCCGGAGTTTCGCAGGATCAAATTTTGCTGTCGGCAAACCATGCAGTCCGACAGAGGCCGCGGTTTCCATCAACGCACGACGTCTCGCGATATCGTCGGCATCATCACCGGTCCAGATCGGTTCGTAGTTCATTTGCCGATAAAAGGCCGCGACAGCGTCATTGTCCGAGGCGGCCTCGGCAATCGCCTGCTTCATCAAGGTAACCGCCTGAGCCACCGCAGGAGAGGCAAGCGATACCATCAAGGCCGCTGACAGCGCCGCGCCTGATAATGCGCGTCTCGCCCGATCTGTCTTTCTTCGCATGCAAGCTGTCTCCCGTGTCAATCATGTCAGGCTTTAAATGATCACGCCCGTTCGCGGCCATGTCTATTCACATTTCCCTCAGGTGCAAAGGCCCTGCATCATTTGATGCAGCATTGCACCGCCTCACGCTGGATTGCGCCGGAGACGTGCTTTTACGACAATTCGAAAGCAAGTTTTGCGGAAAACCGCCGGTTTTTTGTGACTGATTAAATTCATCCTTTATGAATGATTCGCCCTGTGTAATAAAAACGCTGCATCTGGGGATGAGATGGCAGAAGCCGCGCAACGTCGCGGTGGAACACAGGTAAGCGACGGGACAGGCGCTCCAACATGACGAAACCAGGATCGGGC
>JAKVCP010000074.1 GCA_022448925.1 Paracoccaceae bacterium | reverse complement strand
CCGCGATTGCAGAGAAAGCCCCATCCACCGCGCATGTGCCAAAAGCACACATATTGGTCGCTGAGGATGAGGAAGATGTCTTGAACATCATTGCGCTGTCCCTTGAAGCGCAGGGGCATCATGTCACGACGACAACCAGCGGCGATGAAGCGGCAGAGCGATTTGACGAACTTGGGCCAATCGACCTTCTCATTACCGATATCGTTATGCCTGGGAATATGCAGGGGCCTTCTTTAGCGCGGCATTTGCGCAGGTTTGACCCGGATTTGCCGGTCATGTTCCTGTCTGGCTACACCAACGAAGCCATCTTGAAGGGTGACGGCCTCACGAATGAGGACCATCATTTGATGAAGCCTGTAACGCGGGAGCAACTCATTGAAGCGGTCAACAAAGCGCTAAACAAGAAACTTTCAGTTGCCTCACTGTCTGGCGCTTGAATATCAGCCTGATGAAGCACAACAGTTTCTGTTGCTGAATACTGCAACTGCGTCATGCGGCATGTATCATTCACACCCTTTTCACCCTCGCTTCACTCGGTGACAGGTTTCTTTCTCATCTGCACTCCGTAGGGATGCAATGTGCCAACCCTCCCACTTATCAAATCACCCTAAACCGTCCCACTGGCGCCAGCGTTAGACAGCCATTTCTCCTGCCACAGACAAGGTAAGAACATCAGCTTCACACTGCGACTATGCTCTGTCAAACGCTCCACATGAGCAGTGAGTTCAATACCAGAATGGAGATGCCAGCGAGATTGTTGGAACAGCAAGAGCTAGGAGGTGAAACACACGTCGGCTCGCAGGCGCATATCGATGACACGACGCGCGTTTGCCATGTCGTTGCTCTCGGCGCGGACCCGCGCTTCGTCGGGCGTGTGATTATGATCCAGCCAACGCTGAACACATCGCTCCAGCAAAACGGGCTCAGACGTATCACACCAGATCGAGAAGTCCCAAAGATCAGCAAGGGACCGCCAGGGCGGTTCGTCAAACAAAAGGTAATTTCCCTCAACAACAACAAGATCGCAGTTGGCATCGATCACCGCCGCACCCGCAATCGAAAGGTCGCGCACCCGGTCGAAGGTCGGGTAGACAACCTCTTCGCCGGCTTTCACCCGGTTCATCAGCACAATGAAGCCGTCAGCGTCAAAAGTTTCGGGCGCGCCTTTGCGCGACAGAAGACCACGGGCCTCTAAAACCGCGTTGTCCAGATGAAAGCCATCCATCGGGATCAACCGCGCTTTTCGCCCTGCCTGCCGCAGAGCCCCGGTCATCTCGGCTGCAAGTGTCGATTTGCCACTTGCCGGGGCTCCGGCGATGGCGACCAAACTGCGCCCAGAACCCTGGGGCAGAGCAAGAATGTGCTGGAGGAGAGCCTCGGCCTCGGTGACTTTGCCGTCCTCTGGTCGGTTTCCAGTTTGCATCGACATTCCCGGACCGGTGTTCACAGGATCAGGCCGGCTCTACGGCTGCTTCGGGAAGCTTTGCGCCTGTCATGAAAGCGACTGCGTCGGCCATTGAATAGTCGCCCGGTTTGATCACGGTCAGGCGCCGACCTAGGCGGTGGATGTGGATCCGGTCGCAAACCTCGAATACATGCGGCATGTTGTGGCTGATGAGGATGATCGGTATCCCGCGCGAACGCACGTCCTGGATCAGTTCCAGCACGCGGCGGCCCTCTTTCACACCAAGCGCCGCCGTAGGCTCGTCGAGGATGATAACTTTCGATCCGAAAGCAGCAGCGCGCGCCACGGCGATCCCCTGGCGCTGGCCACCGGATAATGTCTCAACCGCCTGATTGATGTTCTGGATCGTCATCAGCCCCAATTCTGACAGTTTCTCGCGAGCAAACTTCTCCATCGCCGGGCGGTCCAGCCGGCGGAACCACTTGCCCATCACACCAGGGCGCCGAATTTCGCGGCCCATGAACATGTTGTCCGCAATCGACAGGGCAGGCGACACGGCAAGCGTCTGATACACTGTTTCGATCCCCGCGTTCCGGGCGTCCACAGGCGAATGGAAGTGCACCTGCTGGCCATCCAGATAGACTGCGCCTTCGTCCGGCTGCACCGCGCCCGACAGCGACTTAATCATCACGGATTTGCCTGCGCCGTTGTCTCCGATAACGCCTAGGATCTCGCCCGGATAAAGTTCGAAGTCGCAACCGTCGAGTGCGGTCACCCGGCCGAAGCGTTTGACGAGGCCGCGCGCTTTGAGAACAGGTTCGGTCATGCTGCCACCTTTCGGATCCATTGGTCGATCGTCACGGCGGCGATGATTAGCACGCCAATGAGAAGGAACGTCCATTGCGCATCCGCGCCGGCCATCCGAAGGCCCATCTCGAAGACGCCCACGATCAGAGCCCCGAGGAACATGCCTATAATCGATCCACGCCCGCCAAACAGAGATATGCCCCCGATCACAACAGCTGTAATGGATTGGATATTACCCTGGACACCTGTCGAGGCTCCCGGAGAGATCGCACCGAACCGTCCGATGGCCACCCAGCCCGCGATGCCGCACAGGATCCCGGCAAGTGTATAGACCTGTATAAGCACACGTTCTTTGTTGACCCCCGCAAGTTCAGCCGCCTCGGGGTCGTCGCCCACGGCATAGACATGCCGCCCCCAAGCCGTGCTGCTGAGGACATAGGCCATGATCGCCACCAGAACGAGGAAGGCGATCACGCCATAGGTGACGCGTGCATCCCCGATCTTGAAGATTGTGCCCCAGAATTGAAGTGCCGAGGCCTCTGCGGCAATGTCTTGGCTGCGGATGGTTTCATTGCGGGAATAGATGAAGTTTGCGGCCAGAATGATTTGCCAAGTGCCAAGCGTCACAATGAAGGGGGGTAGCCGCAAGCGTGCCACAAGCCAGCCATTGCAGAACCCCATAAAACCAGCGGCGGCGATGCCGATGATAATGGTGATTTCAGCCGGAATTCCGTAGCGGAACGAAAACTGGCCCATGATAACGGTGGTGAACACCATAATCGCGCCAACGGACAGGTCGATGCCTGCGGTCAGGATCACGATGGCCTGTGCCGTTCCCAAAATGCCAACAATGCCGACTTGCTGCAGGATCACGCTCAGCGTGTTGACCCGATAGAAGTTCGGATTGATCAATCCGAACACGATGATCGCCACAATCATGACGATCAGCGGGACGAAAAAGGGATATTTATGTAGAGTCTCGTGGATGAAGCCCACGACGCCTTTCTCGTGATGGTCGAAATCGGCAACGGATTCCTCCGACCTGCTCTTGATCGCATCCTCAAAATTGTCGGAGTTGGTGGCCATCAGTTCCCCCTGGCGTATCTGGCGCTTGGAACGTGAAAGGGGCGGACGTCAATGCCCGCCCCTTCCTTAATTATTTAAGACTGTACTTCAGCGACTCTAAGGATCAACCCCAGCAGAGCTTAAGCCCTTCGGCCACGCTGATCGAAGGCACGCCATCGACTGGTTTGTCAGTGATCAATGCCACGCCGGTGTCGAAGAAGTTCTTGCCTTCGGTCGGCTGTGGTTTTTCGCCCGTCTCAGCGAAGACCTTGATTGCTTCAACGCCCAGTTTGGCCATCAAGAGCGGATACTGCTGCGACGTCGCGTCGATGATGCCCGCTTCGACATCCTTAACGCCCGGGCAACCGCCATCAACGCCAGTGATGATCACATCATCTGGGCTCATGCCAATGGCCTTCATCGCCTCCCAGGCACCTGATGCGGCGGGTTCATTGATCGCATAGACCACGTTGATGTCAGGGTTGATCGCCAGCAGGTTCTCCATGCCCTTACGGCCACCCTCGGGGTTGCCCTCGGTCACTGCATTGCCAACGATCCGGGGGTCGGTCTCGTCACCCCAGCGATCAGGATCACCAAGCTCGATCCCAAAACCAGCCATGAACCCCTGATTGCGTAGAACGCCCACGGTCGGCTGAGCCGGGTTGATGTTTAGGCCAGCAATTTTGGCGTCTGCGGCAGCGTCACCCATAGTGGCGAGTGCCCAAGCGCCGGCCAAGCGACCCGCTTCGAAGTTGTCGGTAGCGAAGGTCATGTCAGCAACGTCGATCGGAGCAAACGGCGTATCAAGGGCGATCACCAGAAGGCCTGCTTCCCGCGCCGAGGTGACGGCGGCCACCAGCGAATCCGGAATTGAGGGCGTGATCAGGATTCCGCCCGCTCCATTTGCGACACAGGTTTCAATAGCTGCGATTTGGCTTTCAAAGTCCGTGTCAAACTTGCCAGAGAAAGTTGAGAGCTTAACGCCCTGCTCCTCGGCAGCTTGCTCAGCACCTTCCCTCATCTTCACAAAGAAAGGGTTGGTCTCGGTTTTCGTGATCAGGCACGCTTCGATTGCGTGGCTGCCAGCAAAGGCGGTGCTTGCGAGCGCGGTTGTCATCAGACCGACTGCGGCACCTGCTATAATCTTCTTCACGGTTCATCCTCCCATCATTTTTTGGGGCCCTAAGGCCAAATAAAACGGATATCTGGCGCGTTTCGGCAGCTTTCCGCTACGTAAGGCAAGCACGAATCGGAATACAGCGTCAATACATAAATCAACCTCATTTATGATTGACAGACCCACATCTTTGGCGGCATTTTTCAAGGCTGAGAGGACTCAGCAAGTGACACAGAAAAAGGCGCCATCCGGATCGAACACGGCTGAAGGCTTGAGTCTTCTGGGGTCAAACCCACGCGTTGTACGCGATCACAACGAGAGGCTTATCCTCACACTTTTACGAACCTCTGGGCCAAAGCCGAAGGCAGAGGTCGCGCGTCTGATAGGGCTATCGCCTCAGACTGCATCAGTCATCATGCGCAGTTTGGAACAGCGGAAGTTGATCGAACGGTGCGCGCCGGTGCGGGGCAAGGTCGGCCAACCCTCGGTCCCCATGCGGCTCGCGAAAGATGGTGCCCTGTTCTTCGGCCTCAAGATCGGGCGCAGAAGCGCGGATCTCATCGTCTGCGATTTCCTGGGTCAGGCCATCGCACAGGAGCGCTCGACCTACAATTACCCCACACCCGATGGGGCCGTCCGATTTGCCACGGAAGGCGTTGCTCATCTCTCAGCGCAACTCTCTGCGAAACAGAGAGAACGCATTGCAGGTCTTGGCATCGCCTTTCCATCCTACCTGTGGGAGTGGACCGACATCATCGGGGCTCCGGCGGAAAGCATGCTAGGCTGGCGACAGCGCGATATCCGCCAGGAGATCGGCGCGCGTCTTGATGTGCCAGTCTATAGCCAGAATGACGCGTCTTGTGCCTGTGGCGCAGAATTGGTGTTCGGCGCGCAGGACCGACCGGCAAGTTTCCTCCATTTCTTCGTCGGCTATTTCATCGGAGGTGGAATTGTCCTCGACAACAGGTTGATCACCGGGCCGTCCGGCAACGCAGGCGCGCTTGGGCCGATGCCCATCCCGATTGAGGGGAACCAGACACGACAGCTTGTCGAAGTCGCATCACTTGCCAGCCTCGAAACCATGGTGAAAGAAAGCGGCGGTGATGTCAGCGCGATCTGGGAAAAACCGTCTGACTGGACCTTTGACCGGAAACTTACAAACAAATGGCTGAAGCAGGCGTCCGAGGGTTTGGCCCACGCCATTGTCTCGTCGTGTTCGGTGTTCGACTTTGAACTCGTCGTGATCGACGGCTGGTTGCCCGAAGGTGTGCGCCGCGAGCTTGTCGACCTGATCGAGCAGCACTTGGCCACTCTGAATCTGACGGGACTTGTCCGCCCTGTAATTCGTGGAGGGTCTGTCGGAAGCGATGCTCGGTCCATCGGCGCAGCAGCCCTGCCCCTGTCAGCGCGCTTCCTGATTTGGCAGAGAACCTTGGCAACAGGTGGCGATAACCTTTTGCCTGCAGAAACGATCCGGTCGCAGGCAAGCTGAACCCCCCCCTGCCATCTGACCGTCTGCACAGGCGCGAGAATTGGAAACCTGCAAGACGCTAGGAGAGAACGATGCCACTCACAGCCTCAGGACTGGACCAAAAATTAGACCGCATTCGCGCCGGGAACTACGGCCCCAAGGACTTCATAATAGCAGATGCCAAAGACGGCGACATGGGCGGTGGCGCAGGCGCAATGGGCATTGAACCGACGCGTGGTCTTGCTCATCCGGCATCAGTGTACCGATCGGCGATGATGGAAATGGCCGCCTCGGGGCTGGTGGATATCATGCTGATGTCGCTTTCGTCAGCCGAGGCGCTGGCGGCAGAAACTGATCTTGCCGCGCAGGGCGTGACCCCGGCAGTGAGGCTGAATGAGGGCACTGACATCTGGGGGTTTCGTGGCGCAAACTACCGAAGCCAAGCCGCACGCCCATTTCGCACAGCACGCCTCGATCGTGCGCGCGCGCTTTGCGATCTGGGCCTTTATGCAGTGACATTCTATAACGACGTCGACCGGGATGTTGCCGCGCTGAACGCCTATTCCGAGTTCCGCGATCAAGCGAGTAACGCCGGAATGCGCCACTTCCTCGAAGTGTTCAATCCTGCCTTCCCCATCGACACCGGGGGTGAAGATATTGGGATCTTCATCAACGACGCCATCGTGCGCTGTCTTGCGGGCGTGGCCAGCGCCGACCGACCGCTTTTTCTCAAAATGCAGTATAACGGTGCACGTGCAATGTCGGAGCTTGCGGCTTTCGATCCCGGGAATCTGATCGTCGGCATCCTTGGCGGCAGCGCCGGCACCACGCGGGATACATTCGAACTGATTTCTCAGGCCGAGCGGTTTGGCGCCCGTGTCGCGCTGTTCGGGCGCAAAATCTACTATGCCGAGGATTCGGTGGAAATCGTCCGCGCGATGCGCCGTGTGGTCGAGGGCGATCTTTCACCCATAGACGCGGTAAAAGCCTATCACGACCACCTTGGGAAAACCGGGCTTTCTCCTTCCCGATCGCTCCAGGATGATCTGCAAGTGACAGACCCCATTCTGGTTCCTGAAGCGCAATGAAACTTGGGGAGAAAGAGCGCCGGGGAATTGTCACTGGCGGTACGTGGTGCGCAGATCACAACAAGTTGGTCTCGCGTTGGCCCGGCGAAGAAGAATTGGTGGAAATCCTGCAAAATGAGGTGCGCGGCGGAGGCTCGGCCTGCAATCTTGCGATCGACATGAAACGTCTGGACCCGGATATGCCAGTTTCCACAATCGGACTTGTGGGCGATGACGAGGACGGTCGTCTCTTGGTTGGCGAGGCTGACGCTGCGGGCATTGACCGGACAAATCTCATCATGGCCGATGGGGGACGCACCGCGCATACGGATGCCTTCACCGCTGCCGATACGGGCCGAAGGACGCACCTTTACCTGCCGGGAACGGCCGCCAAGCTGACGCCGAACTATTTCGATTTTTCCCAAGTGACTGCCCGCATTCTTCATTTGGGCCTGCCAGGTGTTCATCCTAAACTCGATGCCTCTTGGGCCGATGATGCCAACGGCTGGGTGACAATCCTCAAAATGGCCCGCGCCGAAGGTATTGCGACAAACCTGGAACTCTGCTCAATCCCTGCCGAGCGCATTGCCACCATCGTGCGCCCCTGCCTTCCGCACCTAGACCTGTTGGTGGTGAACGACTACGAAATTGCTGCAATTGCCGGGCATGACACCGGTCATGGCTCCAGCGTAGGCGCAGATCAGTGCATCGAAGCAGCCAGACATGTGATCGACAAAGGCGCGATGCAATTGGTTGTCGTCCATTTCCCGATGGGAGCGATCGCTGTGGACGCAAACGGGGCCCTATACACCAAAGCATCGGTAAAAATCCCGCAGGACGAGATCAGGGGAACCAACGGGGCCGGTGACGCTTTTGCGGCAGGTCTCATCTACGGCCTGCACCAGGAATGGAACGTCGAACCCGCGCTCGAACTTGCGCACGCTTCCGCTGCGGCCTCGATCCGCGGCCTTGGAACGACGGATGCCGTCATGGCCTGGCGTGATTGCCTCAAGCTGGCCTCTTCATGGGGCTGGCGCAGCGCATTTTGAACTGGGGCAAATGATGCGGAGCTACGATTACATCATCGTCGGCGCCGGGACATCCGGGTGCGTTCTGGCAAATCGACTGAGCGCCAAGGGGGCCACGGTCCTTTTGATCGAGGCCGGACCGCCGGATCGCGATCCGAACATTCACCGTCCGGCGGGGTTGTTCAAACTGCTGGACGGGCATCTGACATGGCCATGGAAAACGGTTCCACAGGCACATCTTAACGGGCGCGTGATGGAATTTGCGCAAGGCCGTGTGGTTGGCGGAGGCAGCTCGGTCAATGGCCAGGTTTTTACACGTGGCTGTCCCGAAGATTACGACCGATGGGCCAATGACCTCGGCTGCCCCGGATGGAGCTTCGCGGATGTGCTGCCGTATTTCCGTCGCTCCGAACGGAACGACACGCTCGCGGGCACCTATCACGGCACCGACGGGCCGCAAGGGATCTCAACCACGTCCCCCGACCCGCTGACGGCCGTGTTCATTCGCGCCTGCCAAGACGCTGGCATTCCTTACACCCCCGATTTCAACGGCCAAAGCCAAATGGGTGCGGGCGCGTTTCAGACGTTCACTTGGAACGGACGCCGCTGCTCCACGGCCACCGGATATCTTCGTCCAGCGCTCGCCCGGCAAAATCTGTCGCTTGAGACAGGTCGCCCTGTGCTGCGCGTGAATGTCAAGAAAGCGCACGCCGATAGCGTGGATCTGGGCGATCCGTTCGAGACCGTTAAAGCAGATTGCGAAGTGATACTCACAGCCGGGGCAATTGGCTCGCCCAAGCTCTTGATGCTGTCGGGGATCGGACCGGCGGACGCCCTCTCATCCCACGCCATAGCACCAGTTGCCGACCTGCCAAGCGTCGGCGAGAACCTGCAAGACCACCTCGACATCGACGTAATCCTCGCGGTCGAAAAGGGACTTGGCCTTGACAAATACAAGGCAAAGCACCGCATGCTCTGGGCCGGGTTGCAATATTTGCTGTTCGGGACAGGCCCCGTGACGTCGACAATCGTGGAAGGTGGCGCATTCTGGTCGGTAGATTCAAACTCGCCAACAGCGGACACCCAGTTACATTTCGAACCGGCCTCCGGAACCGAGCCGGGTGCGCCTCTGGTCGAAAGCGGTGCCGGTTGCATGATGAACGGCTATTTCGTGCGGCCGGAAAGCCGGGGAAGCGTTCGCCTTGCCTCGGGGGATCCCGCCGTTCCGCCGCTGATTGATCCAAACTATCTTGCCGAACCGAGAGACCTTGAGATGACGATCAAGGCAGTGAAACTGATGCGCGAAATCGCGAACCAACCCGCTTTTGCCACTGTTGGCGGGGTCGAGCACTTTCCCGGCGCAGATGTGCGAAGCGATGCCGAAATCGCCGCCTTCATCCGGGCTCATGGCCGCACAGCCTATCACCCCGTTGGCACCTGTCGGATGGGCTGTGACGCGGGGGCGGTGGTCACGCCATCGCTGAAGGTCCGAGGGGTTGACGGGCTGCGCGTGTGCGATTCCTCGGTGATGCCAAGGCTCGTCAGTTCCAACACCAACGCAGCCTCGATCATGATCGGCGAGAAGGCCGCAGACTTGATCCTTGAAGACAGTCTTTAGACTTGGCACCAAATCTGTCGATAAGCCTTTGCATCGCTGGATCAACAAGGTGTTTTGAAGTTGGAAGTCATGATATTCTGAGCCCATGAAAGGGTGAGAGATGCTGAATGTCGCGCTGGTGGGCGCAGGGTCCATCGGTCAAATCCACGCAAGGAACATTGCCCGGAACGACCGGTGCCAGCTGGCTGCGATCTGCGATGCGGACGATGCCCGGGCGCAAGCGCTGGCCTCAAAACACAGCACAGCAGCTGCCACATTGAAAGACTGCTTAAATGCCAACATCGACGCCGTAATCATCGCGTCTTCGACCGCCTCCCATGGGGATGTGGCGAAAGCCTGCCTTGCGGCAGGCAAGCCCTTTCTTTGCGAAAAACCTTTGGCAAGCGATCTCGCAGAAGGCCTCCGCTTGGCGACCGACGCGCGGAGATCGGGCCTCCCCTGCGGCCTTGCCCTCAACCGGAGATTTGCGGCGGAGTTCAAAGACCTCCGCGCCGCAATCCGCAGCGATGCAATCGGAGCGGTGGAAACAATCCTCATCATTTCGCGCTCCGCAGCGCCTCCCGATCCCGAATTCATCCGAACCTCAGGCGGGCTCTTTGGCGAAAAGGGCAGCCATTTCTTTGACCTTGCCTGCTGGTTGACTGACGATACGCCGGTGGAGTTATTCGCCTGCGGATCGGTTTTGGTCGACCCGGGTTACTTGGCTGTCAACGAGATCGACACAGCAAAAGTGACGCTAAAGATGGGGTCCGGAGCTCAGGTACTGTGCGATTTCAGTTGGCGCGCGGCTTACGGCCAGGACGAGCGCATTGAAATTCACGGCAGCAAGGGAATGCTTCAGAATCTGCAAAAGCCAGAGCATCCCTACCGAATTTTATCCGGCTCAGGTCTGCACCATGGAGGGCGCACCCCGGATTGGCGCGACCGTTTTGCAGAGACTTACATGGCAGAGTTGGATCAGTTTCTGACCGCGCTGGACACCGGCAATTTAGGCGACATCGCCGAACTGCAGGATGGTTTGCGGGCGCAATGTCTGGCAGGCGCAGCATACCAATCCGTGCGCGAAAACCGCGTCATTCCCATCTCTGAAAATGACTGGCGCATGTAGACATCCATAGGCTGAAGACCCGAGGCGAGACATATTCATGACATTCCGAGTTGGTCTGATCGGCTGTGGTAGGATCAGCGACATCTATCTCAAGAATTGCACCCGCTTTGACGGCCTCGAAATTACTGCCTGTGCAAGTCTCGATATCGACGAAAGCCGCGCAAAGGCCGCACAGTACAGGATCGCAAAAGCCTGTGCCCCGGAAGACATATTCGCCGATCCCAAGGTTGATGCCGTTCTGAACCTGACGGTTCCGGCCGCACACTATGACATCAGCCGACGGGCGCTTGAGGCGGGTAAGCACGTCTTTTCTGAAAAGCCTTTCGTCACCGATCTCGAGGATGGGCGCGCGCTTTTGGCACTGGGGCGCAAGAAAGGGCTACTGATTGGCAATGCACCCGATACCTTCCTGGGGGGGCGCTGGCAGACGGTTCGCAAACTTCTCGATCGTGGCGTGATCGGCCAACCTACGGGCGTTGCCGCCTTCGTCCCAACCCACGGTGTCGAGCGTCACCACCCCAACCCCGATTTCTACTATGCCAAGGGGGGCGGGCCGCTTCTTGACCTTGGGCCCTACTATTTAACCGCCATGGTGTTCTGCCTAGGCCCTATCCGCCGCGTGGCAGGCATGGCGCGCAAGACCTTCCCCGAGCGCATGATTGAAAACGGCCCACGAACCGGCGAGATGATGGCGGTCGAAGTCGACACCCATTGCCTTTCACTCCTGGAATTTGAAAGCGGTGTGATTGGGCAGTTGATGGTCAGCTTCGACGTTTGGGAAAGTGAGACACCACGCCTTGAGGTCTATGGTACAGACGGCACCATTTGCATCCCCGATGCCGATCCGGGGGATGGCGCGAATATCTTCGAGGGTCCGGTTTGGTATCGGACACGGGCGACCTCACGCTGGACGATGCGCCCGCGCCCCAAAGCTCCGCCTGAATGGTCAGTTGCCGAAAATACCCATGACTACAACTGGGATGCGCGTGGGTTGGGTCTCCTTGATATGGCCAAAGCAGTGCGCAATGGCCGCCCACCGCGCGCAAGCGGCGATATGGCTTTCCATATCTACGAAGCCATGGAGGGGATACTTGCGTCACCCGGTCTTGGCCGCTTTGTTGACCTCACCAGCCGCTGCGACCGCCCAGAACCATTGCCAGAATGCGTCAAAGAAGGCCCCAACTGATGCCCGTACAAACACTCAATCTTGCGGAACCCTTCTTCACCATAAAAATCGTGTCCGGCGAGGAAGCCTATAATGTTGACGGCAAGGTCATCCTCCTGAACTTGTCAGAGACACCGATCAGGATCCGGGGGCAAACGCTCGGGAGTTTGCAATCCGTTGTCGTGGCCGATGTCGCGCTACAGAATCTCGCTCACGCCGTCATCGTGGAGCGTTTCGCAGACCACCCGGACGAAGAGGCGCTTTTTGCAGAGGTCAGAAAAACGTGGCCCTCAGCCTTCGATGTCCGGCAGGAAGAACGCCTGCGCGGCGTCAGCCATTACATGTCACCCAAGGTTTGGGTCGGGCAATTCGGTTTCACCTTGTACCATTCAGGCAGCGTGCCATTGAACGTGGGCCTGCACCGTGACCACGTCTTTTGCCCCGTACCGGGGTTCCGTGAAGTACACACCCAGATCGTCGGCGTCGGAAAGATGCAGCAGTGTCGGGAAAAAGACGTCTCGACACTCTACCTCGAAGAACCGATGGCGCCTGGCACCACGCACCGCCCTATGTATGACGCTGAAGGCAACTACCCCTGGCACCAATTCGAGACGATAACGCCTTCGATCTTCATGGCCGTCGAAATGTTGCCCGACGGCGCCACGCCGCCTGCCTGAGGACCCCCCATGACCGAACCGCTTCTGCCCGTCGACATCGACTTCAACGGCCCGTTCCCTCGCCTGTCCAGGCGGCTGCGCCTTGGCATCGTTGGCGGAGGCCGCATCGCAGGAACACAGGCAACCGCTGCGCGTTTATCAGATCAATGGGATGTCGTGGCGGGGGCCTTGTCTTCCGACCCGGCCAAATCGGCGGAGAGATCGAGGGAATTCTACATTGCGCCCGAGCGCGCTTATGCAAGTTTTGACGAGATGGCTCAATCTGAAGCGGCCCGCCCAGACGGCGTCGATGCCGTCATGATCACCACCCCCAACCACCTGCATTATGCTGCGGCAAAGACCATGCTAGCTGCGGGGATCGACGTTCTATGCGACAAGCCAATGACCAACGCTGTCGACGAGGCTTCAGAACTGGTCTCGCTGACCGAAAAGACCGGCTTGGTCTTCGGTGTCTCCTACGTCATGTCCTGCTATCCGATGATCCGTCAGGCACGGGACATCGCGGCTTCAGGGGATTTGGGCGAGATCAACCAGATCCACGTCGAATTCATGCAAGATTGGATGACGCCCAAAGGTTCGCATGACGCACCGCATGTGCAATGGCGGCTCGATCCCAAGGCTTCCGGTCCCACAAGCTGCGTCGGCGACATCGGGACCCACGCAGCGCACTTGGCGCAATTCGTCTCGGGCCTCGCCATGACCGACCTCAGGGCTGAGTTCCACGTCTGTGGCGCCCCTAAACCGCTAGAAGACACTGCCTTCATGAATACGCGCTATGAAGGCGGTGTTCCGGGCACCCTGATGGCCACACGGCTTGCGCCGGGCAATCGCGGCGGGCTGCGCCTTCGCATCTTCGGCTCAGCAGGCGGTCTGGAATGGGACATGGAGGATTGTGAACGCCTGAAGCTCAACCTGTTTGGCAAGCCCGACCAGATCCTCAGCCGTGGCCACGGCCATGGTGTGTCACCACAAACCGAACGTTTCGTCCGCACCGCGCGGGGATTTCCCGAAGGCCTGATGGAGGCTTGGGCCAATCTTTACACTGAGTTTGCCATGGCCGTTGCTGCACGTCGTGGAGGCGTGGTGCCACCTAAGAACTGGCTGAGCATCCCCAAGGTCGAAGACGGCAAAGAAGGAGTTCGGTTCATCCATGCTTCGGTCAGATCGCACGAAACCGGCGGCGATTGGGTAAAGATATAGATTGAAACAGACTACGCGTAAGGTGAGGTTTCGCTTTTCACCCAACTCGTCAGCCCTCTTGATCGACATCGAAAGGCTTCTTCCGCCAAGCGCGCTGTCACTTCTGTCTCGAGCTACGGCCAAGCAGAGAGAAAAAACCATCCAATCGAACGGTCGGTTTCGCCCTCGCAGCAGGCACCGAGCTCTGCCGCATCAACGACCACTTCGAGCCCATCCTTCACAGGTGCAGCCCGGTGCCCTAGACTCTGAACAGCGCCTAAGGTCGTCATTTACGCCCGCACAGGGTGGCTCTTTTGAGCCGTTCACCTGACCGAAGAAGGGGATGGCTCAGCAGACCCATTGGACCAATTTAGGGCCGAGCTTGTTACGAACCCCGCGCTGAGATGTATTCTGGTGCGGTGCAAGACAAAGGTAACGCGCCGTATGACTCAAAGGCAGACAACAGATGAGCTTTCTCGGAATTGATCTTGGAACTTCAGGTTTGCGCGCGCTGCTTGTTGACGAAAGTGGAACGCCAGTCGGGTCAGCCCAGCGTGAGTACGGCGTGTCAAATCCAAGGCCTGGTTGGTCCGAACAAGACCCCGCAGATTGGATCATCGCACTGGACGGCGCGGTTGCCGAACTCCGCTCGCAATTTCCGGAGTTCGCGGCATTGAAAGGTATCGGTGTCGCGGGCCATATGCATGGGGCCACGCTGCTGGATGTGTCGGGACAAGTGCTACGGCCATGTATTCTTTGGAACGACGTGCGCTCCGAGAAAGAGGCCGCTCTGCTTGACGGCGCAAACCGCGTCCGCGAGGTGTCGGGCAACATTGTTTTTCCCGGCTTTACAGCGCCTAAGCTGAGTTGGGTGCGAAACAACGAACCCGAGATATTTGCCAAGATCGACAAGGTTCTCTTGCCAGCCGCGTTCCTCAATTACTACCTCACTGGCGATTATGTGGCAGACAAAAGCGATAGCTCTGGCACCTCCTGGCTGGATGTCGGCAAGCGGAATTGGTCCGATTACTTGCTGAATGCCGGACAGATGCGTCTGGACCAGATGCCCCGCCTCGTAGAAGGATCAGAGCGCGCCGGAACGCTGCGATCAGATCTTGCAGCGCAGTGGGGCGTGGGGCGCGATGTTGTTGTTGCTGGTGGCGCGGGCGACAATGCCGCCGCAGCCTGCGGCATCGGAGCGCTGGACGAGGGGGCTGGCTTCGTCTCGCTTGGCACGTCGGGCGTCATTCTTGTTGCCCGTAAAAGGTATGCCGCATCACCCGATGCAGCTGTGCATACCTTTTGTCATGCCGTGCCCGGGCATTGGTATCAAATGGGGGTCATGCTATCGGCCACAGACAGTTTAAACTGGTTGTCGCGGATTACCGGGAAGCCGCCCGCTGACCTTACATTTGCCCTTGGCAAGAAGCTGCAGCCGCCGGGGACAGTGCGGTTCTTCCCCTACCTTTCTGGCGAACGCACGCCGCACAACGACTCTCAAATTCGCGGCGGCTTTACAGGCCTATCCACTGGGACAACGACCAAAGACCTAACCCGTGCTGTCTTGGAGGGGGTCGCTTTTGGCCTGCGCGATAGTTTCCAAGCCCTTCAGTCGACGGGTGTCAACATCCAGGGTCTCATGGCAATTGGTGGCGGCAGCGCCTCAATTTATTGGCTGAAGCAAATCGCAACAGTCTTGGACATCCCGCTGCTTGTGCCCAGTGGTCGCGAGTTTGGTGCGGCCTTGGGGGCGGCACGGCTGGGCTTGCTCGCCACAACGGATAGCGCCCTATCGGATGTGCTGACCGCACCTGACATTAGCGAAACTATCGCGCCCGAGACACGTCTGAGTGCCGCAATGGAAGACGCTTATGGGGCGTTCAGAAATGCCTATTCCGGCCTTCGTCAAATCCAATAGTTGCCAGCTCCAATGCACCTAGACAAACGAGTGCACTGAAAGGCCAGTTCATGCCCGGCTGCGCGCTTGCTAAAGCATGTTTTACAACGCATCCGTGAGCCGTATATCATCGACTTGCCTGCGCTTGCTGGTGGGGAACCACTTTGAGAGCTCGCCTTGATCCACGATGTGGAGTGCGTCGATCAGGTTACTAAGCCAGGCTGAGTGATTGAGGCAATCAGATCTGATTGTGAG
>JAKVCP010000073.1 GCA_022448925.1 Paracoccaceae bacterium | reverse complement strand
TCACCGGACAGGTTTCCGCAGCCCGGACTGTCGCGTATATCCTCTGTGGGGTTTTTGTCAAATGCCCAGATAGTGTTGTGCCACGTCGCGCGACACATCCCCGAACCCGCCCTGCCAGACCGAGCGTCCGCGCTCTAGAATGACCGCTCTGTCACAGACGCCTGCCAGTTCCCTGAGCGATTTGTCGATGACCAGGATGGACAGGCCGTTTTCGGTCTTGAGCTGACGGATTGCTGTCCATATTTCCTGTCGGATGATCGGGGCAAGGCCCTCTGTCGCCTCATCCAGAACCAAGAGGCGTGGATTGGTCATGAGGGCGCGCCCGATCGCCAGCATTTGCTGCTCGCCCCCAGACAGCGAGGCCGCGCGCTGGGCGCGGCGTTCGCCCAAGCGGGGAAAGAGGCCAAAGACCTTTCCAAGGTCCCAATGCCCCGCGCGTGCGGCGGCGATCAGATTTTCATGGACCGTCAGACCTGAAAAGCATCGCCGCCCCTCGGGAACGAGGCCGATTCCAAGACGGGCTGCGCGGTGACTTGGCAGTCGGGTCAGATCCGTTCCGTCAAACGACATCTGCCCTGTGGCGGGCAGCATGCGGCAGATACACTTGACCGTTGTGCTTTTGCCCATGCCATTGCGCCCCATCAAGGCGACAACTTCACCCTCTTTGACGTCCAAAGTGACTCCGAACAGGGCCTGGCTGCTGCCATAGGTGGCTTCCAGATTCCGGATGGTCAGCAGGCTCATGTATCCTCTCCCAGATAGGCCTTTTGCACCTCAGCGTTTGCACGGATTTCGTCGACTGTGCCTGTCGCGATCACCTTGCCATAGACAAGGACACTGATCCGGTCGGCCAGGGCAAAGACGGCATCCATGTCATGTTCCACCAGCAGAATCGGTGCCTCTGCCCGCAACCCGTCCAGAAAGCTGGTCAACTGTTTGGAACCGCCAGAGCCCAGACCCGCCATCGGTTCGTCCATGACAAAGGCCTTGGGATGCAGGGTTAGCGCCACAGCGACCTCCAGTTGTCGACGCTGACCATGACTCAGTTCCGCTGTGCGTTTGTGAAGGTGGTCGTGAAGTCCAACCCGTCGAAGGGCATCTTCGGCTTGGTCGCGCAGAACGCTGTCCTTCAGGGCCGGGCCAAAGAACCGCCAGGGACGACCTGACGCCCCCAAGGCGCCGAGAACCGCGTTTTGCAGAACGCTGTCCTCCATGGCCAGTGCCGAGATCTGGAAGGTTCTGCCAAGCCCTTCACGTGATCGCGCACGTGTGGTCAAGCCGGTTATGTCGCGGCCCATGAATTCAACCCGGCCCGAAGAAGGCGTAATGCCGCCGCAGATTTGAGCGATCAGAGTGGTCTTGCCCGCACCGTTCGGACCGATGATGGCATGAATTTCGCCCGGTCGCAGGTCAACCGAAACAGCATCGCTTGCCTTCAGGGCGCCAAAATAGCGCGTCAGCGCATGGGTTTTCAGGATGGGGTCAGTCATGCACGCGCTCCCGCCCGCAAAGTATTCCGATCAATCCGCCGCGTCCGAACAGAACGATAAGCAACAAAAGGATGCCCAGGTAGATATGCCAATAGTCGCTCAGGCCTCCCAGAAGATGTTCCAGTGCCACGAAGACGAGGGCGCCAACCACCGGGCCAAATAGGCGTCCGACCCCGCCAATGATCACAAAGATCATGATCTCTCCGCTGAGTTGCCAGCTGAACATGGTTGGACTGACAAACCGGTTGAGATCCGCAAATAGTGCGCCGGCAAGCCCCGTGATTGCGCCCGAGATCACGAAGGCCACCAGTTTCAGCCGCGTGGGGTCAAGTCCTACAGTTTCAACCCGTGCAGGGGTTTGGCGTGCCGCATTGAGTGCAAGACCAAAGGGCGATTTGGCCAGCCGGGCGTTCAAAAACAGCGCGGCAAGCAGGATCACCAGGCACAGTCCGAAATAGTGAACCGGAACAAGCGTGTTGAGGCCCGGAAACCCGTTGCGCACATAGATCGACAACCCGTCTTCGCCGCCGTAGGCAGACCAACTGATTGCAAAGAAGAAAAACATCTGGCCGAATGCCAAGGTGATCATGATGAAATAGACCCCTGCAGTCCGCAGGCTGAGAATGCCGATCACCACAGCTGCAAGGGTCGAAGCGATGATCGCTGCCAGCCAGATCACCGGCATCGACTTGGTGCCCTCGATCAAGAGCGGCCATTCGGCCAGTGGCGTGTAGGTTTGCGCATGATGGGCGAGAATGCCCATCGCGTAGCCCCCGATCCCAAAAAATACCGCATGTCCCAGGCTGACCAGCCCTCCGAGGCCCAACGCGATGTTCAGACCAACTGCGGCCAGTGCGAACACAACCGCGCGGGTCATCAGAGTGATGATGAACGGCTCGTCCGCGATCAGGGCCCAGACGGGAATCGCCATAAGCAGCGCGACAAGGCCGATGTTTAGGTGTGTTTCCCGGATCATGCGCGCGCTCCGAACAGGCCAGTTGGGCGCCAGATCAGGACGGCCCCCATCAAGATATAGATGGCCATCGAGGCCAAAGAGGATCCAAGGTTGGTGGCCGCCGAAGGCTCCATCACCAGTTTGAAAAGCTGGGGCAGGAAAACCCCGCCCAGTGTGTCGGTCAAGCCAACCAGAAGGCTGCCGATCAGGGCCCCTTTGATCGAACCGATGCCGCCAATGACGATCACGACGAAGGCCAGGATCAGCACGGGCTCGCCCATTCCGACCTGCACGGACTGGATGGCGCCCACCAGCGCGCCTGCCAGACCGGCGAGCGCTGCGCCCAAGGCAAAGATTAGCGTGTAAAGCCGGGAAATGTCGATGCCTAGCGCCGCGATCATCTCTCGGTCGTTTTCACCGGCGCGGATCTGAATGCCAATCCTCGTGCGGGTGATCAGCAGACCCAGACCCACAGCAACCAAAAGACCAACGATGATCAGCGTGATCCGGTACAAGGGGTACTGGATCCCGCCGGGCAGGGTGATGGGACCGGACAACGCCTCGGGGATGTTCAGAAACAGTGGAAACGAACCAAAGACCCAGCGGGTGCCTTCGGAAAAGATCAGGATCAGGGCAAAGGTCGCGAGCACCTGATCCAGGTGGTCCTTGTCATAGAGCCGCCGTATCACGACAATTTCGACAAGTGCACCCGCAGCGGCGGCGGCGGCAAGTGCGGCGATGAGCGCCAACAGGAATGATCCGGTTGCCCCAGCTACGGCAGCCGCCGCAAAGGCTCCGATCATGTAAAGAGAGCCGTGTGCAAGGTTGATCAGCCCCATGACGCCAAAGATCAGCGTCAGACCGGCCGCCATTAGGAAAAGCATGATCCCGAATTGAAGCCCGTTGAGGACCTGCTCGGCAAGTAGGATGAAAGTCACTTAAGTCTCCGGGATGCGCAGCATGCGGGCACCGATGCCATGGGTGATAAATGCAATGGTCTTTGTGAGCGGGTCTCAAGATATTGCCACCTTGTCACGGGTGGCATCTGACCCATCCGAAAGGTCCGCCAATCAAGACTGTGTAGAGCTGCCTGCGCGGTCTTGGCGTCGGTTTCCACAGCTGCGACACCGGGCTTATCAATTTTGGCCGTATCACTTCTGGCCCAATCAACTTTGGGCAGATGGCATCTGACAACCTGCCTCGAAAGATGTGCATCTGTCGACATGGAGTGCTTTCCGACGCGTTTGGGTGGGGGCGTTCATGACGTGTGGCCGGGGGCGGCCGATGCGCCCCCCCGGCCGTGTCGGTTACATCTTGCAATCGTCTACGTAGGCATTCGAGTGGTTCTCGAGCGCGACGCGCAGGATCTTGTTGGTGAAGACATCACCTTCCTGAATCACTTCCCGGGCATAGATCGTCTGGATCGGATGATGGTTGTCGGCAAACGCAAAATCTCCGCGAGTGCTGTCGAAGTTTGCGGCTTTCAAGGCCGCGCGGAAGGCGTCAGCATCCGAGACATCCGCCGCTTCGATCGCCGAGATCAACAAGTTGGCGGTATCAAAGCCCTGGCTTGCATAGAGCGACGGAAGGCGTCCATACTCGGCCTGAAAGCTGTCGACAAAGGCCGCGTTGGTCGGATTGTCAATGTCCTTGTTCCACTGGGACGTGTTGACAACACCAAGTGCTGCAGCCCCTACGGCCTGAAGAATGCCCTGGTCAAAGCTAAAGGCAGGACCGGTCAGCGGAATGTCGACCCCTGCATTCGCGTATTGCTTGAGGAAGGCGATGCCCATGCCTCCGGGCAGGAAAAAGAACACGTTGTCTGCGCCCGAGGCACGGATTTGTGCAATCTCGGCGGCATAGTCCGTCTGGCCCAGTTTTGTGTAAACCTCACCTGCGATATCGCCAGTGAACGTGCGCTTGTACCCCGTGATGGCGTCCTTGCCCGCAGGATAGTTCGGCGCCAGGACAAAGCTGTTCTTGTAGCCTGTCTCGTTGGCGTAGGCACCGCCCGCTTCGTAAAGATTGTCGTTCTGCCAAGCGACATTGAAATAATTCTTGTGGCAGCCTTTGCCCGCAAGCGCCGATGGGCCTGCGTTGGGCGACAGATAGAACTTGCCCTGCGCCGTGACCGACGGCACCACGGCCATGGCAAGGTTGGACCAGATGATGCCGGTCAGCACGTCGACCTTTTCTGATTGCACCATCTTGTCGGCCAGCTGTACTGCCACATCAGGTTTGCGCTGATCGTCTTCGATCACCACGTCTATGTCATCCCGACCTGATTGCTTGACTGCAAGCATGAAGCCGTCGCGCACATCGATGCCCAGGCCGGCTCCTCCGCCCGAAAGCGTCGTGATCATGCCGACCTTGACCTCTGCCTGCGCTGTACCGGCTGTCATCGCCATAGCTGCGATTGCCGCTGTCGACAGAGCCTTGAGTGTTCTTTTCATGGTCTTCTCCTTGTTGGATTTTGCGCCGTTTTTGGCGTCATTGGTCCGGTGTCATGATCCGGACTTTGGGGTGTCAGGTCCTTTCAGGTCTCCCGAGGCAGGCCCCCGAGAGCGTGTTTCAATATCGTCGATCACTTGGTCCAGCACCTCAAGCAGAGCGTCCGCAGATCCCGCATTTAGCTGCGCCAAGAGATCGTCGACCCAACCTTCGTGCACCTTTGCGGTTTTGGCAAACTCTGCTTTGCCGAAATCCGTAAGATGTACCAGAAAGGCACGTCTGTCGCCCGGCAAGCCTGTGCGCCGGGCCAGTCCCTCTGCGGTCAGCGTGTCGACGAGAGCTGTGACATTGCCATTTGAGACCATGAGGCGTCGCGAAATATCCGACATCCGTAGACCTTCGGGGCTGCGATCAAGGACCGACATCAGGTCGAAACAGGACAGGGACCAACTTTGTTGGCGCCGCATCTTGCGGCGCAGGTCATCCTCAATCAGGCGACTAACTTTTAACAGGCGAAGCCAGACGCGCAGGCGCATCTTGGACAATGGGGCTTGGCTGTTTTGCAGCGGGTTTGGGGGCACCATAGTTAGGGTTGTCGGCGTTAGGATCGGTCAGAAAAGCCTACCCGGCGTCACCTATATTTCAAGGCTGAAATTTTAACCTGTGAAAAACTTACGGGGTCAAAGGCCATTCTCACCGGCAATATAGGCCTTGAGAGTCTGTTCCACGCCAAGGGTGTCAAGCGCCCCAAGCGCATTTTCGAAAGCGTTTGAGAACAGAGGGTTGTTGGAAATGCTTCCGTAGATGGCTTGCTGCTCGAGCCAGGCCTGAGGGCTGGTTTGGGACTGCCGCGCATGGATTTGCAAAACATCCCAGTTCGGGTCGTTCGGCGCAATGGTTTGCCCGTCTTCGCGCACACCTCGGCACATCTTGCACCACAATGCCTCAACCAATGCCAGTCCGGTGATGGATCCCTCTGCCTGTAGCGCATCGCGCAGAACGGGCAGAACAAACCCCGGGTGACGAGCGCTGCCGTCATAGGCGACACGGCGGGTGGTGTCGCGGATGGCCGGGTTTCGAAACCGCTCGCTGATCAGGGCGATGTAGGCTTGGGGCGACATGTCTGGCACAGAGCGAACGTATGGTGCGATTTCTTCGCGCTGCACCTTGTTGAAAAATCCCGTGACCACGGCGTCTGACATGCACTCTGCAATGGTGTGAAGCGACAGCAGCTCTCCGGCGTTCGCAAGCACCTGATGTCCTGCATTCAGGATCCGGATTTTCATGGTTTCATAGGCATGCACATCGTTTGTCAGTATGGCGCCAACCTGTTCCCAGGCGGGGCGACCTGCGCAGAAGTGGTCTTCAATCACCCATTGGCGAAAATTCTCATGCGTGACGGGGGCTGCATCGTTCAATCCAAAACGGCGGGCCAGGGCCAGCTCTTCGGCGCCTGTTGCGGGGACGATGCAGTCAACCATGGAATTCGGGAATGCTCCGGCTTGATCTATCCAATCCGCCAGATCGGGATCTGTCATTTCGGCAAGCGAGCAGACAACCCGCCGCAGGATATCGCCATTGCCTTGAAGATTGTCGCAACATTGGGCCGTGAAGGGCAGGTGACCGGCCAGGCGACGGGCGCGCAAGGCGGCGACGAGAGCACCAAAGGCTGTGCGAGGGCTGTCGGGGTGGGCGGCATCGTGTCGGATGTCTGGATGTTCTACATCCAGCGCACCCGTCTCTGGTTTGATGAAATAGCCGCCCTCGGTCACGGTAAGAGAGACGATGCGGATGGTCGGGTCCGACAGCGTCGCAATCAGCGCGGCATTTGTTTCTTCAATGGGCAAAAAGTCGATCATCGCCCCTGTGACCTCGGCTGTGCTGCCTGCGGGCGACAGTTCCAGCAGACTGGTCAGGCAGTCTTGTGCCAAAAGCTTGTCGCGCATCATGGCATCTGTCGGTCGCACACCGGCGCCGATGATCGCCCAATCCAGCGCTTGGCCCATTTGCATCAGCCGGTGCAAATACCAGGCCTGGTGAGCGCGGTGAAAATTGCCAACGCCAATGTGCACAATACCTGGCCGCAAATCGGCGCGGTTATAGAGCGGCCGCTGTATGTGCCCAGGCAGGTCCGACAAGGTCGCATTGGAAAGGTTCATGGTCTTTTCATTTGCGGCTGTCTCCATCAGCTCATCCATTGGCCGCCATCGACATTGAAGCACTGCCCGACGATGTAACGCGCTTCGTCGCTGGCCAGAAAGATCGCCATTCCCGTCAGATCCTGGGCCTTGCCCATGCGACCGAAAGGCACGGCTTTGCCGACCTCTGCCTTTTTCTGCCCCGGGCGCTTGCCTTCGTATTTGGCGAAGAACGCATCGACGCCATCCCAATGCTCTCCGTCGACGACGCCCGGTGCGATGGCATTGACGTTGATGTCATGCTCGATCAGGTTAAGGGCCGCCGATTGTGTCAGACTGATCACAGCGGCCTTGGTCGCGCAGTAAACCGCCACAAGTGGCTCGCCCCGGCGACCGGCCTGGCTTGCCATGTTGATGATGGTACCGCCCTTGCCTCTGGCAATCATGTGCCGGGCAACCGCCTGCATCGTAAAGAGCGGTCCCGCAACATTGACTTGAAAAACGCGGTCAAAATCGGACCTCTCGACCGAGACGATCGGTGCGGCAGTGAAAATCGCGGCGTTGTTGATCAGGATGTCGATGCCGCCTAGCGCCTCTATCGTGCTGGAAATGGCCTGATCGATGCTGTCCTGGCGAGTCACATCCATTGGGACGGAAATTGCATGTGACCCGATCTCTTCAGCTGCCTGCTTGGCGCGCGCTGTGTCAATATCGCCAATCGCGACTCGTGCGCCTTCGCGCGCGTAGGCCTCGGCAAAGGCCCGCCCGATTCCGCGAGCAGCCCCAGTGACGAGTGCGGTTTTTCCAGCCAGCCGGGTCATGAAATTCGCAGCCCCGCCGCGTCGAAGCGGTGCACCATCTCTTCGCGTGGGGTCAGATGAATGATGTCGCCATGCTTGAAGCTGATTTCACCGTTGGTCCGGACGGTCAGTGTGTCAGCCAGCCCGGTTTCATGAACGTGAAGGAATGTGTCCGACCCAAGATGCTCTGAAACGCTGACACGGCCTGTCCAGGCGCCGGTCTGGGTCGAAACCGCAATGTGTTCCGGCCGAACCCCAAGTGTGTGCGCGTGGCGGTTCGCAGCTTCCGTGCCTGTGATGAAATTCATCTTTGGAGACCCAATAAAACCTGCCACAAACAGATTGCACGGGCTGCGGTACAGCTCGAGAGGTGAGCCGACCTGTTCGATGACGCCTGCCTGCAAAACAACGATCTTGTCGGCCATGGTCATCGCTTCGACCTGATCATGGGTCACGTAGATCATCGTGGTTTGCATGCGTTTGTGCATTTCGCTGATTTCAAGCCGCATCCCGACCCTCAGGGCCGCATCCAGGTTTGACAGCGGTTCGTCGAACAAAAAGGCAGTTGGATCCCGGACGATGGCACGCCCGATTGCCACACGCTGACGTTGACCGCCAGACAACTGGCCGGGTTTGCGATCAAGATAGTCAACAAGGTTCAACGACTTGGCGGCAGTCATCACGCGCTTGTCCTGTTCGGCCTGGGACAGGCCGGCCATGCGCATCGGGAAGGCGATATTCTTGCGCACGGTCATGTGCGGGTAAAGCGCATAACTTTGAAAGACCATGGCCAGTCCGCGTTTTGAGGGCGGCACCTGGGTCACATCCAGCCCGTCAATCGTAATGGTGCCAGAGCTTGTCTCCTCAAGCCCGGCGATCAGGCGCAAAAGGGTTGACTTGCCACAGCCCGAAGGCCCTACGAAAACCGTGAATTCGCCGTCATCGATGACCAGATCCAGCGGTGGGATGACCTGCGCGTCGCCAAAGCTTTTCGTCACGTTTTCAAGAAGGATGCGTCCCATTTTCTTTCCTTATTTGACCGCGCCAAAGGTGAGGCCCTGAACAAGCTGTTTTTGGCAAAACCAACCCAGGACAACGATTGGTCCGACAGCGGCGGTAGAGACGGCTGACAGCCGACCGAAGAACAGGCCCTCGGGCGCGCGATTGCCCTCAATCAGTTTTGACAGAGTTGCGGCATCCGTGGTGGTCAGTCGAACGGTCCAATAGGCCTCATTCCAGCAAAAAATGAAGCACAAGAGTGCAGTCGACGCGATGCCCCCCCAGGCCAGCGGGATGAGGATTTCCCTGATTTCGCCCCATGTGGACACGCCGTCCATTTTGCCTGCCTCGATGATGTCGCGGGGGATTTCCTTGAAGTACGTGAACAACATCCAGATCACGATCGGCAGGTTGATCAGGCTCAGCACCAGGATGATCAGGAAATGCGTGTCAAAGATCCCAAGAATATTTTTGGTCAGAAAAGTCATCGGATACAGCACACCGGCGGCGGGCAGCATCTTTGTGCTGAGCATCCACATCAACATATCCTTTGTGGAGCGGCTGGGATTGAACGCCATCGCATAAGCGCTTGGGATTCCGACGAAAAGCGTTACGGCGGTTGCCATGACCGAAGCAATGACCGAATTCGTGGCAAACCGCCAATAGTCATAGTTTTCGGTCATGTTGGCATAGTTCTCAAGCGTCGGCGTGAAAAAGAGGAGATGTTCGGGCTTTACCGCGTCTGCATCGGTCTTGAAGCTGGTCAAGAGCATCCAGAAGATTGGAAAGAAGAACAACAGAGCAACAATCCAGGCCAGAACGGGCCAGGCGATCTTTGAAAATCTTGAATGATGAGCAACAATAGCCATGGGTCTGATCCGTTATTCCATCAATGTCTTGCCGATCATGCGCAGCAGAAAGAAAGCGACGATGTTGGCAAGAATGACTGCAAAGATTCCGGTGGCGCTGGCGGCACCGATGTTGTTGTTTGCGAACTCGCCGATCAGGTAGGGCAGGTTCTTGTTGCCGTTGCCACGGCTGACGATCTCGATCTCGGCATACAGCGACAGGTGAAAGATTGCCTGGATCATCACCACGATCGCAATTGGCCGGCTCAGATGTGGCAAGGTCAGAAAGCGGAACTGCGACCAGGCGCCTGCGCCGTCCAGAATGGCGGCCTCTTTTTGCTGCTGGTCTTCGGATTGCAGCGACGTCATGAAAATAAGCACTGCAAAAGGTGTCCATTGCCAAGTGACCATGATGATCACGGCGATCGCCGATGTTTGCGTTGCGCGGAACGAGATGGGTGCAAAATCGGGCCAGAGAGAGAAGAACCCGCCTACCAGAGGCGCGTTTCGCAGTCCCTCGATCGCGTCATTCAAACCGCCTACCGCAAGTCCCTGCAAGCCCAGTACCGGGTCCAGGATCATGTTGATCCACAGCACTGCGTTCACTGCAGGCATCACAAAGAAGGGCGAAATCAGCAAAACCCGTACAACACCGCGTCCGGGGAAGCTTTTGTTGATCAGAACGGCGATCAGAATTCCGAAGATCACCGTGAAAAACAGGATGCTGCAGACAATCAGCAGACTGTTTTGGATGGCGAGAATGAAGTCCTTGTTGTTCAGGACGAATTCGTAGTTGCCAAACCCACGCCAGTTGCTGATCGAAGGTTTGGTCCATTCGGGACGGCGCAGGCTGTTCAGCACATAGCGGATGAACGAGAAATACAGCGTCATGGATAATGGGATCAGCATCCAGATCAGCAATAACAAGACGGCGGGTGTCTGAAGCAGGCGAGGCAGGGTGCGATTGGACATAACTCTCGGGTCCCCGGCGTGGCGAGTGATCGGCTGTTTATCTTGAAGGCGGATGGAGCGCGTGTCGAGCCTGCACGAGGGGCGGCCCCCTGCGGACTTCGAAGGCCCAGATTATCTCTGGGCCCTCTGGAGGACAGCCACTTAGTAGTAGCCAGCTTCTTTCATGATAGCCTCGGCTGCGTCCTGTGACGCGGCAAGCGCTTCTTCGACTGTTTTTGCGCCTGTTAGCGCTGCAGCCATTTCCTGCCCCATGATCACGCCGATTTGCGGGAACTCGGGGATGGCGACAAACTGCACCCCGACATAGGGCTTGAGATCAGACGCCTCTGGCGCAGCAGAATCGATTGCCGCCATTTCGGCTGCGGCGAACTTCGCAACGGCCTGGAACTCCGGAATTTCATAGGTTGAAGCACGCTGACCGGTAGGGACAGAACCCCAGCCGAATTCCGGGTGGTTTCCAACTGCCTGAACATAGTCCTTCGACGTGGCCCACTCGATGAAGGCCTGTGCCGCTTCGGCGTTCGGAGAGCCCGCTGGGATCGCAAAGGCCCAGGCCCAAAGCCAATTCGCCCCCACCGGATTGCCGGCATTTGGCGATTGCGCGTAGGCGACATTGGGGCTTTCTAGGAACGAAGCTGCAATCGTTGCATCGATCCACAGGCCGCATTTGTCTTCATTATAGAGGGCCAGTATCTCGTTGAACGAATTGCCCTCTGAACCGGGTGGTCCGTAATTGCCGAGCAAATCAACGTAAAAGTTGATCGCAGCGTTCCACTCGGCGCTGTCCAGTTGCGGTTTCCAGTTCTCATCAAACCAGCGCGCACCGAACGAGTTTGCAACGGTGGTGATAAAGGCCGCGTTGTCCCCCCAGCCTGGCTTGCCGCGCAGGCAGGCGCCGTAAACACCATTGTCGGGATCATGCATTGCCATGGCCGCTGCCTTGACGTTGTCCCAGCTGTCGTTGTCTGCGATCGCCACACCCGCCGCATCGGCAAGATCCTTGCGGTACATGACCATGGAGCTTTCACCATAAAACGGCGCGGCATACAGGGTCCCGTCGTGGCTGAGCCCGGCGCGCATGGCTGGCAATATATCGTCGACATCATAGGCGTCAGAGAAGTTCAGAGGCTCAATCCAGCCTGCCGCGCCCCAGATAGGGGCCTCTTGCATGCCAATGTTGATGATGTCGTATTGTCCGCCGCCGGTGGCGGTGTCCGAAGTTACCTGCTCTCGCAGGACGCCTTCTTCAAGGGCCACCCAGTTCAGTTCAATACCGGTTTCGGCGGTATAGGCTTTCGCAACGGTTTGCATGTTGATCATGTGACCGTTGTTGACGATTGCGATGGTCAGCGAGTCAGCGGCCTGTGCTGCCCCCGCTGTTATCGCCAGAGTGCTGGCCGCACACAGCGCGTATCTCATGAACATCCGTTACCTCCCTAAGTTGGATGTGATGACACGAGCCTAGACCAGATGTGCGCCAAGTCAATTAAAAAATTGACGCGCGTAAAGTTTTGTTCAAGCCTCTTATTTTACAAATGTTTAGGCCGACCCCCGCATTACAAGACGGCCCTCGAAATAGGACGCCTCGCGTGTTTCTGGGCGCTCGCCCGACTCGATAATCCTAAGAATCGTTTCGACACTGCGCGCAGTGATCGAGGCGTAGTCCTGTGAAATCGTTGTCAGTCCAGGGCAGGTGTATCGGGCAAAGGGGTGGTCATCATGCCCGGCCACACGCAGAGTGCAATCCGGCCCAAGCCCAACCTTTTCTCCACACTCAAACGCTGCAGCAAGGAAGCCGATTGCAAGACGATCGTTTGAGCACAGCACAGTCCGGGTTGGCAAAAGATTCTGAAGGATCACTCTTTTGCCTTCACGATAGCCGATTTCTTCAAAGTCCCATCCGTCGCCGGAAACGCGGATGAAATGTGGCTCGTGGGACAGCCGTGTCATCGCATCGACATATGCGCTGCGCTTTCGGAACGCATTTGGATTGACGGGGTTTTCCATCTCAAACAGGACTGGCGGTTCGCCGCTCCGACATAGATAATCCACAATTAAGTCAATTGTTTGAGTGTTGTCGCAGCCAAAAAACGCCTCGCCTACATTGTCAAGGTTTGCGTCAAAGAGGACTGTTGGAATCTCTGTCGTGAACTTCTTGACTTGATCAATGTCAGAGGCTCTGCCGAGTGGAGCAAGTAACACGCCGGCTGGCTTGATTGCTCGCAGACTTTCCAGGTTTGCAAGTTCCTGTTCCGGGCCGCCATGTGAGCTAAGCAGAAGCGGACTGAAGCCCGCATCAACAATCAAGGCCTCGATAGAGCGTGCAATTCCGGCAAAAAATGGGTCGGCAAGATTGGGTACAACCAAGCCGATATTCTTGGTCTGCCGGCGGTTTTGGTTAATGGCATAGATGTTGGGGCGATAGTCGTATTTCTCCAGAGCCTCTTCGATACGCGCCCGGGTCGACTTGCGGACGCTTTGCGGATCGTTGAAGTACTTGGATACCGTTGGACGTGAGATCCCGCTGACGGCGGCAAAATCCTCCATGTTGCGGATCTTTTTGTCTGTCATTAGGTCTGGCGTGTTCTCTGGGGCGTCATAGACAATTGGGGCACATGCCTCACAGACAAGGCTAGTTGACGCGGGTAAAAAACTCTAGACCATCTTTGCAATCGGCGAGAGCGCGTGGCAAATTCCGCGCAGGGCATGTCGTGCGGGGCCTGTCCCATCGTGACTGAGTGCCTGCAATAAGGCTCAGCTTCGCAGTCTGATCTTGCTGGCTTGTTTAACCGCCAAACTGATAGATCGAGACACCATAAAAAAGGGCGCCCATGCCTGGGCACCCCTGTTTTTACTTGTCCTGCTGACGGATCAGCAGCTGTAGTACATACCGAACTCAACCGGGTGCGGCGTATGTTCGTATGTTTCGATCTCTTCCATTTTGAGATCGATGTATCCGGCAATCTGATCTTCCGTGAACACGCCGCCGGCGAGCAGAAAGTCCTTGTCAGCTTCCAGCTCTTCGATCGCTTCGCGCAACGAGCCGCAAACTGTTGGGATCCCAGCCAGTTCTTCGGCAGGCAGATCATACAGGTTTTTGTCCATGGCTTCGCCTGGATCGATCTTGTTGTTGATGCCATCAAGACCAGCCATCAGCAGCGCGGCAAAGCACAGGTAAGGGTTCGCCGATGGGTCCGGGAAACGGGCCTCAACGCGCTTGGCTTTGGGTGACTCCGTCCATGGAATGCGGACACAACCGGAGCGGTTACGTGCCGAGTATGCGCGCAGAACCGGAGCTTCGAAGCCAGGGATCAGACGTTTGTAGCTGTTGGTAGACGGGTTGGTGAAGGCGTTCAGCGCCTTGGCGTGCTTCAGAACACCGCCGATGAACCACAGGGCCTCGTCCGACAAATCAGCATACTTGTCGCCGGCGAACAGCGGTTTGCCGTCTTTCCAAATTGACATGTTGCAGTGCATGCCGGTGCCGTTGTCGCCGGCAATAGGCTTTGGCATGAAGGTCGCCGATTTGCCATAGGCTTGCGCCACGTTGTGGATCACGTATTTGTACTTTTGCAGTTCGTCGGCCTGTTTGGTCAGGCTGTCGAAGATCAGACCCAATTCGTGCTGGCACGACGCGACTTCGTGGTGGTGCTTGTCGACCTTCATTCCCAGACGCTTCATGGTCGACAGCATCTCTGAGCGGATATCCTGACCATCGTCGATTGGGTTAACCGGGAAGTAGCCGCCCTTGACACCTGGACGGTGGCCCATGTTGCCCATTTCATACTCGGTATCTGTATTCCACGATGCATCCAACGCATCAACTTCATAAGATACTTTGTTGATAGAGTTCGAGAATTGAACGTTGTCGAACAGGAAGAACTCTGCTTCTGGGCCGAAGTAGGCGACATCACCAATGCCTGACGACTTCAGATAGGCCTCGGCCTTTTCGGCTGTTCCGCGAGGATCGCGATCATATGCTTCGCCGGTGTCGGGCTCAACAACCGAACAATGCACGCAAAGAGTCTTTTCGGCATAGAACGGGTCGATATAAGCGCTTTCGGTGTCAGGCATCAGTTTCATGTCCGATGCCTCGATCGACTTCCATCCGGCGATCGACGAGCCGTCAAACATAAAGCCCTCTTCCAGAAAGTCTTCGTCGACCTGGTCTGCCATGACCGTCACGTGCTGCAGCTTGCCGCGTGGGTCAGTGAAGCGGATATCGACGTATTCCACGTCTTCGTCCTTGATCAGATTGAGAACTGCGTCCTTGCTCATTCCCTTGATCCCTTTCAGTAAGTTGGATTGTGTGCGTGTGATTAAAGAGCGTCAGATCCGGTTTCACCGGTTCGGATGCGGATAGCCTGTTCGATCGGACTGACAAAAATTTTGCCATCGCCGATTTTGTCGGTTTTGGCGGCAGCAATGATCGCTTCGATTGCTGCATCGACCTGGTCGTCGTCCAGAACCACCTCAATTTTCACTTTGGGCAGAAAATCTACAACGTATTCTGCACCGCGGTATAGCTCTGTGTGGCCCTTTTGGCGGCCAAAGCCTTTGACCTCGACCACGCTCAGGCCTTGGACACCCGTCTCTTGAAGAGCTTCCTTCACCTCATCGAGTTTAAAGGGTTTGATGATCGCTTCGATCTTTTTCATCGGGACCTCCTCGCGTACCGTTCGCCGTTGGTCAGACCACTATTGCTTGGGGGCCACAATTGGGGATTACAATCTTTGCTGGAGCTTTTGACCTGTCGATCAATGTGAGGTCAAAAAATATGCAAGATGCGTAAAAAATATGCGATATGAAAAAATGAGCGTTTTGAATGACCGAATTACCGACGGCGACGCCGATGCACGGCGTTGAATAGGGTGGCATCCTGCGGTTTTAAGCATTCCGTCCGGCAAAAGGCCTTCTAAAGCGTATCGCGGCTGTCTGGGCACGTCTAAGCGGGCAGTATCAGCGGATCATTGATGTGTTTGAAGCCAGGGCTGCAGCCTCTGCAAACCGTGATTGTGACGAGATGCGGGCCTTGGTCGACAAACATTTGGCCGAGCGTCGCGCCTTGGGTCGGGAATATCCCTGCTTTAAGGCAGCCAGAGACCGTATCTACAGTCGTCGCGTCCCAGAACTGTTTTGATACGTCTCTATCTGACGCCACCCGGCCATCACAGTTGATTTCCTGTGCTTGGCTCCTTGTGTACTGGTCGATTGGTAGATCACCGACAACCTCAATGAGTCTCTTTACGGACTGCTCTGAGGGCTTTGGGTTCATTTCCCTAAGGTTTTGATACTCTTGATAAACTTC
>JAKVCP010000072.1 GCA_022448925.1 Paracoccaceae bacterium | reverse complement strand
GCCGATGCTGTCAGAGGACATGCCAGCGCAGGTGATGGTGGAGCAGTACGTGCCTGGTCGCGAGTTAACGGCCTCTGTGCTGGGCGACAGGCCCCTGACTGTCACCGATATCGTGACAGAGGGCTGGTATGATTATCATGCCAAATACGCGCAGGGCGGATCGCGTCATGTGGTGCCCGCTGATGTGCCAGCCGATATATTCGAGGCCTGCATGGACTATGCGCTGCGGGCCCACGAGGCGCTTGGATGCCGCGGGCTCAGCCGCACTGACTTTCGCTGGGATGACGCGCGGGGGCTGGATGGCCTGATCTTGCTGGAAACAAACACGCAGCCAGGCATGACACCGACCTCGCTTAGCCCGGAACAGGCCCAGGCCTGTGGCATTCCGTTCAAAGAGTTGTGCGTCTGGTTGGTGGAGGACGCGTCATGCAACAGGTGACTGGTTCACGCGTCGATCCGGCGCCTTCGCGCCTGAATTATCGCATGCAGCGTCTGTTGCTGACGCCAATCTTCAGACTGGTGCTGCGCGTCGGGGTGCCTTTCATGATTGGCTTTGGTGGCCTGACCCTGTGGTTCTCGGACGAAGAGCGACGCGATGCGTTCAATCTTTTGATCTCGGATCTGCAAGCAGAGATCGAGCAACGCCCGGAGTTCATGGTCAAGATTATGGCGATTGATGGCGCGTCTGTCGGTGTGTCCGAAGACATCCGCGCGATCCTGCATCTCGATTTTCCCATCAGCTCGTTCGATTTGGATCTCGATGAGATGCGCGCAACAGTGGCAGAGCTTGATGCCGTTGAAACCGCGCGGATGCGCATCCGTCAGGGTGGCGTGCTTCAGATTGACGTTGTTGAACGCACACCTGCGGTTTTGTGGCGATCCATTCAGGGGCTGGAATTGCTGGACGCATCGGGCGTTCATGTCCGCACAGTTGCGCAGCGCAGCGCATTCCCGGATTTGCCGGTGGTGGCGGGCGAGGGGGCCAATGACGCAATCCCCGAGGCACTTGAGTTGATTGCAACCAGCGGTCCCCTGATGATGCGGTTGCGCGGGATGGAGCGGATCGGTGCGCGACGCTGGGATGTCGTGCTGGATCGAAATCAGCGCATCATGCTGCCGGAAACAGGCGCGCTTCAGGCGTTGCAGCGTGT
The DNA here is from genome assembly GCA_022448925.1 of Paracoccaceae bacterium. Classification (GTDB taxonomy): domain Bacteria; phylum Pseudomonadota; class Alphaproteobacteria; order Rhodobacterales; family Rhodobacteraceae; genus JAKVCP01. The sequence continues at coordinate 15,293 of JAKVCP010000072.1, read as the reverse complement.
CATTGCCATGGATCAGGTGCCTGACATGCAGATCCTTGCGCGGGACGTTGTTGCCGTTGACCTGCGTTTGCCCGATCGACCAACACTGCGCATGACACATCATGCGCTGGATGAATACAGACGAATAAAAACATTAGAATCCGAAGAGGGCAGGTTATGATCGAGCTCTACGAGACCCAACGCGCCATGCGCAATATGCGCAAGGCGGCAATGCAGCGGGGCGTGATCGCCATTCTGGACGTGGGTACGTCCAAGATTGCCTGTCTGGTCTTGCGCTTTGATGGCGTCAACGGAGATGTCGAATCCGAGAGCGTCGGTTCGCTTGCCGGACAATCCGGATTTCGCGTCATCGGTGCAGCGACCACCCGGTCACGCGGGGTCCGCTTTGGCGAGATTTCGACAATGGGCGAAACAGAGCGTGCAATTCGTACAGCCGTGCAGGCGGCCCAGAAAATGGCCAATATCCGGGTGGACCACGTGATTGCCTGTTTCGCCGGGGCCGAGCCGCGTTCGTACGGTCTTGCCGGATCAGTTGAAATTGCAAATTCAACGGTCTCAGAACAGGATGTGGCGCGGGTCCTGTCATCCTGCGAGATGCCCGAGTTCGGAGACGGACGTGAGGTTCTGCACGCACAGCCGGTCAATTTTGCACTGGATCACCGGTCAGGATTGTCTGATCCCCGGGGGCAGATCGGACAAACATTATACTGTGACATGCACATGGTGACTGTGGACGCAAGCGTCGTTCAGAACCTCTTGCATTGTGTGAAACGATGCGACCTTGAGTTGGCCGGAATTGCCAGCTCTTCTTATGTGTCGGGCATTTCCGCCCTGGTCGAAGATGAACAGGAACTGGGCGCCGCCTGTATCGATCTTGGCGGCGGTTCGACCGGGATCTCGATCTTCATGAAAAAACACATGATTTTTGCCGACACCGTGCGCATGGGCGGCGATCATGTGACCGGTGATATCTCGATGGGGTTGCAGGTTCCCACGCCTGTCGCTGAACGCATCAAGACCTTCTACGGCGGCGTCATGGCCACAGGCATGGATGATCGCGAAATGATCGAAACCGGGGGCGAGACGGGCGATTGGGAGCACGACCGCAGGACCGTCAGCCGGGCGGAATTGATTGGCATCATGCGGCCCCGCGTCGAAGAAATTCTGGAAGAGGTGCGTGCGCGGCTTGATGCAGCTGGATTTGACCATTTGCCAAGCCAGCAAATCGTGCTGACGGGCGGCGCCAGTCAGATTCCTGGGCTGGATGGCCTGGCGTCAAAAATTCTGGGACACCAGGTGCGGTTGGGTCGGCCCCTGCGGGTCCACGGGCTGCCGCAGGCGGCCACGGGCCCGGGGTTTGCAAGCGCCGTCGGGCTGTGCCTGTTCGCAGCCCATCCGCAGGATGAGTGGTGGGATTTTGAGATCCCGGTTGAACGCTATCCCGCCAGATCGCTTCGACGTGCCGTCAAGTGGTTTCGGGACAACTGGTGATCTGGAAAATCCGTATTGGTGCAAAATTCTCTGTGGGTAACCCGCAAAAACTGGGTGACCAGGGATAAATCGGGGGATATATTGGGGATAAGGCGAGGCGCAGGGGCGCAGAACATCGCCAAAGAGGCCGGGCAGAGGCTTCGAAATTTGAAAATGGTCTATGATGTGCGGATGACGTTCGCGCAGCACCTTTGCTTGTCTAGTGGTGCGCAGGGGCTGCACCGCTTGATCTGGAGTGTTGACAGACATCGGTTAAAAATCGCGGCATTCTTGGCCATATTTAGTGGTTTTTTCACGTTTTTTGCGTGACGGGAGTCGCGTTGACGGGTAATACTGGACCTGTACAGGCGTAGAAAAGGCTCGAAACGGGCTACAACAGCAGGCGGATACACCCCATGACATTGAACCTATCGGTGCCAGACCAGGAAGAATTGAAGCCGCGCATCACCGTGTTCGGTGTGGGCGGTGCCGGCGGAAACGCTGTGGATAACATGATCGACAAGCAGCTTGATGGCGTCGATTTCGTGGTCGCAAACACAGACGCGCAGGCGCTTCAGCAGAACAAATCAAAATCACGCGTCCAACTGGGTGTGAAAGTCACCGAGGGTTTGGGCGCCGGAGCACGTGCCACCGTCGGGGCAGCTGCAGCCGAAGAAAGTATAGAAACGATCGTCGATCATCTGGCCGGAGCGCATATGTGCTTTATCACCGCCGGGATGGGGGGTGGGACCGGAACCGGGGCCGCACCGATCATTGCTCAGGCTGCACGCGAGTTGGGGGTGCTGACAGTAGGTGTGGTGACCAAGCCTTTCCAGTTCGAAGGCGCCAAGCGGATGCGACAGGCAGAAGAAGGTGTGGAGGCTCTGCAAAAAGTCGTCGACACATTGATCATCATCCCGAACCAGAACCTGTTCCGGCTGGCCAACGAAAAGACGACCTTCACCGAGGCCTTCAGTATGGCTGACGATGTCCTCTATCAGGGGGTCAAGGGCGTGACCGACCTGATGGTGCGTCCCGGCTTGATCAACCTTGATTTCGCGGATGTGCGCGCCGTCATGGATGAAATGGGCAAAGCGATGATGGGCACCGGAGAGGCAGAAGGCGAAGAGCGGGCCATCCAGGCCGCGGAGAAGGCCATCGCCAACCCACTGTTGGATGAAATCAGCCTGCGCGGTGCACGCGGAGTGCTGATCAATATCACTGGCGGGCATGACCTGACACTGTTTGAACTGGACGAAGCCGCCAATCGCATACGCGAAGAAGTTGACGCGGATGCCAATATCATCGTCGGCTCTACACTTGATACGGATATGGGTGGGGCGATGCGCGTCAGCGTCGTTGCCACAGGCATTGATGCGACCGAGGTACATAACGACATCCCGGTTCCGCGCCGCTCATTGCGCGAACCTTTGAAACCGGCTGTTTTGTCTGATCCCGAACCGATCCGCGCGACACCACCTGCACCGCAGCCAGAGCCTGTCGCAGCAGTCATCGAAGATACTGTCGAGGAAACCTTTGTCGAAGATGAGCCTTCGTTGTTCCGCGGATTGGACATGGAAGAGGGCGCACAAGAGGTTAAGGGTGAAGAGGACTTGCCCGACTTCCTGATCCCGCAACCGACCGAACATGTGGCGCGGACCGCTCATGAATTCGAAGAAGAGCTGCCGCCCCCGGCCTATCAGCCGCGATCGGCGGCCTTCGCAGGCAACAGTCCTGCTGCCCCGATCGAAGCGGACCCAGAGGCTTTTGTTGCACCGCGTGCACCGGCTCCTGGCACGCCTTCGCCTGATACGCTTGCCAGGTTGCAGGCCGCTGCGCAGAAGGCCCGGGCCGGTGATGCAGCGCCGCGACCGGCAGTCGTTGAAAACGAAGCAGAGAAGCCGCGTTTTGGCATCAACTCTCTGATAAACCGGATGACGGGTCATGGCCATGAATCGCCCGCCCAGCAGCGCCGCCAGCCACAGTCGCCAGCGGCCGCACCGCATTCCGATATGGACCAGGATCCTGATCAGGAGCGGATCGAAATTCCAGCGTTCCTGCGTCGTCAAGCGAACTGATCCAGTCCGATTCTGGCCAACAAGGTCACATGAAGCGTCTCCGCCATCGGTGGGGGCGTTTTTTTCTGTGGGGTCTGTACTCCGTTTCGGCGGTTTCTTGCGCATGCCCGGGGCCCAGGCCTGATGACTCCGTGGTTTGCTTATGGGCAGAGTTTCTTAAAGAAAGTTGAAGCATTTCAGCGCTTTGACTGTGTGGGCTGGGGCAAAGGCAAAAAAATGCGCAAGTTGTCCGCGCTGTGTTTCAATACGTTACAATGTTTGATTTGAGACACCGAAACACGATGTCTTAACTCCCTGTCGGGACCGCGCGGCTGCCACTCGCGTGTAATAATGGGGACAGACCTTGCAAACAACGGTAAGGGCGCCGATCACGTTTGATGGGATCGGCCTACATTCCGGGCAAAAGACCCGTATGACGATCTATCCGGCCTCTGCCGAGCATGGGATCTGGTTCAAGCGTGTCGATATTGCGCTTGGCGATACCATGGTGCCCGCACGGTGGGATATCGTCGAGCAATCGCCGCTGTGCACGAAGTTGGTCAATTCCGCAGGTGTGACTGTGTCGACGGTTGAGCACGTCATGGCCGCGCTTGCCGGGTGTGGGGTTCATAACGCGCTGATCGAAATTGACGGACCCGAAGTGCCAATCCTTGACGGTTCGTCCCACCCCTTTGTGCAGGGTATTCTGGGACGGGGCGTGCAAGAGGTTCTGGCGCCGGTGCGTGCGATCGAGATCCTTGAAACGGTCACGTATGAAACAGATGACGGCTGGGCGCGTTTGTCGCCTGCAGACGGGCTGACGATGGAGTTTCACATAGACTTCCGCGATTCAGCCATCGGCCAGCAGAAGCGCAGGCTTGATCTGGCAAATGGTGCGTTTGTGCGTGAACTTTGTGACAGTCGAACGTTCTGCCGGCAGGCCGATGTGGAGACCATGCAGTCAAACGGTCTAGCGCTTGGCGGACGGCCTGGCGAAAACGCCGTCGTCTTTGACGGGGATCATGTGACAAGCCCGGGCGGGCTGCGTCATTCGGATGAACCGGTTCGACACAAGATGCTGGATGCCTTGGGCGATCTTGCTTTGGCTGGTGTGCCGATCATCGGACATTACGAGGGATCGCGGGCCGGTCATGCCATGACAAACAATCTGCTGCGCAAGGTGTTTTCTACCCCAGGCGCGTTTCGCATGGTTGTGTGCGATGACACGACTGCTGCGAAATTGCCGGGCGCCGGTGTTCACAGCGATGAAGTTCCCGCGGTTGCATAGGCCAAAGCCTGCGCGACTGAACGCCATCACGGCAAAGGTTTTTGGCACTGGTTCCTTTCTATGCTAGCACCCGGACACGGACTGGGGTATTCCCGGTGACAAGGGTTTGCACGAGGGTGGCGGGCATGGCAGGTGTCTTTGCGCGAAAATTTACCATAGCACTTTTGCTGACAGCAGCCGTCGCGGGCTGTTCTGATCTGGCGGGTGAACGTCGTGGCTTTGGCCCGGGTGGTGTTCCGATCGAAGAATTCACCGCACAGCAGATCTATGAGCGGGGCGAATACGAGTTGAACCGCAGCCGAAATGATGATGCTGCGTATTTCTTCTCAGAGGTCGAGCGCCTGTATCCATATTCGGAATTGTCCAAGCGTGCATTGATCATGCAGGCCTTTGCCCATCACAAGGATAAAAACTACGCAGAGAGCCGGTCGGCGGCACAGCGGTTCATCGATTTTTTCCCGGCCGATGACGATGCTGCCTATGCACAGTATCTTTTGGCGCTCAGCTACTACGATCAGATCGAGGAAGTCGGGCGCGATCAGGGGCTGACCTTTCAGGCCCTGCAAAGTTTGCGCGCGGTCATAGAACGGTATCCCAACAGCGATTACGCGCGGTCTTCGATCCTGAAGTTTGACCTGGCATTCGACCACCTGGCCGGCAAAGAGATGGAAGTCGGGCGTTATTACCTGCGTCGCGACCACTACGGGGCAGCCATCAACCGGTTCCGGTCAGTCGTTGAGGATTTCCAAACGACAACGCACACCGCCGAGGCCTTGCACCGATTGGTTGAGGCATATTTGTCTTTGGGATTGACAGACGAAGCGCAGACGGCAGGGGCGATCCTGGGCTTCAACTTCCAAGGGTCAGAGTGGTACGATGACAGTTACAAGCTGCTGACCGGACGTGGGTTAGAGCTGAGACCGCGCGGGAACAACTGGCTGTCCTCGGTTTATCGCCAGATGGTCAAAGGTGAATGGCTGTGATCTGGGCGCGCGGGCGCTGACGGACAAACGAACGGAGCCAGCAGATGCTGCGCGCGCTTGAAATTCGCGACATGCTGATCATCGACCGGCTGGATTTGTATTTCCAACCGGGCCTCAATGTGCTGACCGGGGAAACCGGTGCCGGCAAGTCGATCCTGCTCGACTCTCTGGGGTTTGTTTTAGGCTGGCGTGGTCGCGCAGATCTGGTGCGCCAGGGCGCTGACCGGGGCGAAGTGACAGCTGTTTTCGATCTTCATTCAGCTCATCCGGCGCGGGCGCTGCTGGAAGACGCCGGTATCGCTGGAGGCGATGAACTTATCCTGCGCCGCGTCAATGCGCGCGACGGGCGCAAAACAGCCTGGGTCAACGACACCCGCTGTTCGGGTGAGGTTCTGCGTGCGCTGTCGGAAACACTTGTCGAACTGCACGGTCAGCACGATGACAGGGGCTTGCTGAACCCGCGTGGGCATCGACAAATCCTTGATGATTTTGCGGGCGTCAGCGAAGCTGTGGCCACATGCCGTGCAGCATGGAAGTCCTTGTGGGCCGCGCAATCAGCGCATGACAATGCGGCCGAGGCCTTGGCAGCGTTGCGGGAGGAAGAGGAGTTTCTGCGCCATGCTGTCAGCGAATTGGACGCATTGAACCCGCAACCGGGTGAAGAGGATGCGCTGGACAGCACCCGCCGCCTGATGCAACAGGCCGAGCGCATCCGAGATGATATTGTTCAGGCTCATGCCGCGCTTGCAAGCGAAGGCGCCGAGGGCGCGGTGGGACGCGCGCTGAGGTGGCTTGATGGCGTGGTGGATAAGGCCGAGGGGCGTCTGGACGCGCCGCTGGCTGCGCTGGATCGCGCGATGACAGAGTTGGGCGACGCGGTTTCCGGGGTCGAGGCCTGCCTCGACGGGCTGTCCTTTGATCCGCACGAACTGGAAGTCGCAGAGGAAAGACTGTTCGCGATCCGGGCGTTGGCGCGCAAGCATCAGGTGGCGCCGGATGAACTGACTGGCCTGGCAGATCAGCTTCGGGAAAAGCTGGGTGCCCTTGATTCAGGCGATGCAGGACTGGCCGAGCGCGCGGCCGAGGTGCATGCCGCGCAACAGGCTTATGATGCCGCAGCGGATGTGCTGGCCAAGATGCGGCGTGCTGCAGCGGTTCAGCTAGATGCTGCCGTGTCCAAAGAGCTGGCGCCGCTCAAGATGGAGCGTGCGGTATTCGTCACGGGCATTGAAACGGCACCGGATGGTCCGGACGGACGCGATGCGGTTGCCTTTCAGGTTGCCACCAACCCCGGCGCACCGGCCGGGGCTTTGGGCAAGATTGCCTCTGGCGGCGAACTGAGCCGCTTCCTTTTGGCTTTGAAGGTGTGTCTGAGCCAGAACCGTGACGAAGGCCTGACCATGATCTTTGACGAGATCGACCGCGGTGTCGGTGGCGCCACGGCCGATGCTGTTGGGCGGCGCCTTGCGCGATTGGCAGACGGCGGACAGGTTCTTGTGGTCACCCATTCACCTCAGGTGGCTGCACGCGGTGGGCATCATTGGCAAGTTGCCAAAAGGGTCGAAGATGAGATGACGCTGTCGTCAGTCATATCGCTTGATCGGGCTGCACGCGTGGACGAGATTGCCCGAATGCTTGCAGGTGACCGCATCACGGATGAGGCACGCGCAGCCGCAGAGGCTCTGATGGCTGGCTGACACGACACGCAGGTGTGGTGCGATCTCCGGTGCGGTGTGGTGTACAGCAAAAGGCATCTGTCCGATCCCAATGTATATTTTGTTGACTATTTTGATAGATCCGCTTGTTCCTGTAGCTTCCAGCGGGCAGAGTGTGACGAAATCAATAAGCGCGGTTGAAACTGGGTGCAGATAGCCCCACTTTAATAATTCGTTACCGGAGACAGTCAGCGTTGCCGCTAATCGGGACCGGGCTGTCTTGCCAAGAATAAGGAATGAGCATGCAAGAGCCTCTCAACACATCTTACCCGGTGCTTCCGCTGCGCGACATAGTGGTGTTCCCCCATATGATCGTGCCGCTTTTTGTGGGACGCGAGAAATCGGTCCGTGCACTGGAAGAGGTGATGTCGGATGACAAGCAGATCCTGCTGTCCAGCCAGATTGACCCCTCGGTTGACGATCCCGAGGTGGATGGGATCTACAAAACCGGCGTTCTGGCCAATGTGCTGCAGCTTTTGAAGTTACCGGATGGAACTGTAAAGGTCCTTGTCGAAGGCCAGGCACGCGTTGCGATAACAGAGTTTCTTGACAACGATCTGTTTTTCGAAGCCAGCGCCGAATACCTTGAGGAAAGTGAAGGCGACACAGACGCCGTTGCTGCGCTTGTGCGTACCGTGGCCGATGAGTTTGAGCGCTATGCAAAGGTAAAGAAGAACATCCCCGAAGAGGCGCTGACAGCGGTGGCTGAAACCGACGAGTCGCACAAGCTGGCGGATTTGGTGTCGGGGCATCTTGGGATCGATGTGGACCAGAAACAGGACCTTCTGGAAACGCTCAGTGTCAGTGAGCGTTTGGAAAAAGTCTATGGTCTGATGCAGGGCGAGATGAGCGTTTTGCAGGTCGAGAAGAAGATCAAGACCCGGGTCAAGTCACAGATGGAGCGGACCCAGCGTGAGTATTACCTGAATGAGCAGATGAAGGCCATTCAGAAGGAATTGGGCGACGGCGAAGACGGTCAGAACGAAGTGGCCGAGCTTGAGGCCAAAATCGCTGAGACCAAGCTGTCCAAAGAGGCCCGTGAAAAAGCGGATGCAGAGATCAAGAAGCTCAAGAACATGAGCCCGATGTCCGCGGAAGCCACTGTTGTTCGCAACTATCTTGATTGGATGTTGTCGATCCCTTGGGGGGTCAAATCGCGCGTCAAGAAAGATCTGGGGCGCGCGCAGAAGGTGCTGGATGACGATCACTACAGCCTCGAAAAGGTCAAAGAGCGCATTGTAGAATATCTTGCCGTACAGCAGCGCAGCAAGAAGCTGAAAGGCCCAATCATGTGCCTTGTCGGTCCTCCTGGTGTTGGCAAGACAAGCCTTGGCAAATCGGTGGCAAAGGCGACCGGGCGCGAATTCATCCGTATCAGCCTTGGCGGCGTACGCGACGAAAGTGAGATCCGAGGCCACCGCCGAACCTATATCGGGTCGATGCCGGGCAAAATCATCCAAGCGCTGAAAAAGGCCAAGACGACGAACCCGCTGATTTTGCTCGATGAAATCGATAAGATGGGTCAGGATTTCCGCGGCGATCCTGCTTCGGCGATGCTTGAAGTGTTGGATCCGGAACAGAACTCAACCTTTGTCGATCACTACATGGAAGTCGAATACGATCTTTCGAACGTGATGTTCCTGACAACCTCAAACAGCTACAATATGCCGGGGCCCCTGCTGGACCGCATGGAGATCATCCCCCTGGCGGGCTACACCGAAGATGAGAAAGCTGAAATCGCCAGACGCCACCTTCTGCCGAAAGCAATCAAGAACCACGGGTTGAAAAAGTCGGAGTTCGAAGTCGAAGAAGGCGCGTTGACGGACACCATTCGGTACTACACGCGCGAAGCGGGTGTGCGTAATCTCGAACGTGAGCTGAGCAAGCTGGCGCGCAAGTCTGTGACCAAGATTGTCATGAAAGAGACCGACAAAGTGACTGTGAGCGCTGCGAACCTGGATGAGTTTCTGGGTGTGCGGAAGCACCGCTATGGACTTGCGGAAGAGGAAAACCAGGTGGGCGTCGTCACAGGCTTGGCCTGGACCAGCGTGGGCGGTGACCTGTTGCATATCGAAGCTCTGAAACTGCCGGGCAAAGGGCGGATGAAGACCACTGGCAAGCTGGGCGACGTGATGAAAGAGTCAATCGAAGCAGCCTCTAGCTACGTACGCTCGATCAGCCCTGACATCGGGGTGAAACCACCGAAGTTTGACAAGATCGACATTCACGTACACGTACCCGACGGTGCCACGCCCAAGGACGGACCATCTGCCGGTCTTGCCATGGTGACCTCAATCGTGTCTGTCTTGACGGGCATTCCAGTGCGCAAGGACATCGCCATGACAGGCGAGGTCAGTCTGCGGGGCAACGCGATGCCGATTGGCGGTTTGAAGGAAAAACTGTTGGCGGCTTTGCGTGGCGGAATAAAAACGGTTCTGATCCCGAAGGAAAATGAGAAAGACCTTGCCGAATTGCCGGACAATGTGAAGGACGGACTAGAGATCATCGCCGTCGAACACGTATCTGAGGTTCTCAAGCTCTCATTGACCGAGATGCCCGATCCGGTTGAATGGGATGAAGCCGCAGAAGAAGCTGCAGCCGCTGCCAAGGCGCGGGCCCAGGAAACATCTCCGACGGTCGCACACTGATCTCGGTTGTGTTTCTCAAGTTAGGGCCGGGTCCTTGGGACCCAGCCCTTTACAGTAAAGGGTTCAAGAGGAATTTGGGTTGGCCGGACAATGGCCAACCCGCAGCCTTATGATCGATTATGTCATTGCAGCAGGGGATTTCATGGATCATTTTTCTCCAAGACTGTTGACAGGTCGCAACCGACGTTTGCCGTCGCCTTGTGCAGGGCTCTGCATATTTTGTGACAGCTGGGATGCGGGCTTCTAATGGTGCTCGTTGGCGCTCTTACTTGGCTGGGTAGACGGTCAGTCTTGGCGTCGCAGTTGCATTGGGTGCGCGTCGCAACGTTCGTGCCAGCCTGAAGCAGGCCCACCTCAACCCGGCCAAATGAATGAGTTTGAAGCTCTCATCAACGCATCAAGTGCGGGGGAATGTTTACGGCCTGGAACCGTGAATGCCGCTATTTTACGCTCAACGACTGGGTCGACGAGTGGCCTTTGCATAAGGCCGGGCAGCGTCACAGAGTATTCAGGCATAAAGGCAAAGCCAATGCCCGCCGCCGCCATCGCTTGAACCCAGTCTTCGCGTTCAGAGCGGAAACGTGCATATAGTTCGACGCCTTGGGCCTTGCATATGGACATTACCATTTCGCGTAATTCGCAAGCCAGACGGTCCACGTACGGCTCGCCTGACAACTCCTCTAGCGAAACGGCGTTCAGATTTCCCAAACGATGGTCGGGGGCAAACACCACCACGTAGCGTTCCGAATATAACTCTCTTGTTCGAAAGTCATTTGCGAGATCTTCGGTTAAAGTCATGAAAGCAATGTCGATCTCACCATCCGACAACTTATCTTTAAGTTGCTGAGCGCTCGCTTCGCGGACAGACAATTCAATACCTGAGTTGGATTTTTCGAATTGGGAAAGAAACCGCGACAGCCGAACGTGACCAATTGTTGAGAGAACTCCCAGCTTTAAAGGCACTTTTTCAAGCAGTCGAAAGTTTTGTGCCAAGATCTGCGTAGCTGCGGCTTCGTCTACAATGTGCTGGAGATGCGGCAACATGGACCGGCCAAAATCACTCAGTATAATTTTTCGTCCTTCGCGGTGAAACACGGGTGCGCCGAGGTCGGCTTCCAAAGCCTTCACACCTTTGGTAAGCGCAGGCTGGCTCACATTACACTCGCTCGCCGCTTTGGTGAAGTTCAGATGCTTCGCCGCGGACAGCACGTATTTGATTTGCGACATCTCCACCTTTTGGCCCCGCGAAATTTGAACCGCTGTTTCACTCAATACCACAATTTACTCAAACCTGTGGTTATCGACCAATAAAGAATAGGAAATTCCAATCGGCCTCGCATTGTGTTGCAGTCGTGACATTGGACCCAATTGCTTGGAAAGGAACTAAGATGTCAGTTTTTATGGTGGAAAGAGACCTGGCAGGCATAAGCTTGGAAGACCTGGCTGCTGCCCAAAAGGCAGCTATCGATACGGCAAAGCAGATGACGAATTCGGGGGAAAATGTATCCTACATCCGTTCAACATTTGCGCCCGAAGACGGGCGATGCATGTGTCTTTTTGAAGGGGAAAGCGAAGAACAAGTGCGCAATTTGAACGACAAGGCGGGACTGCCTTACAATCGCGTGGTTCAGGCGCTAGACCTTACGCCTTGAACTCTTGTTTGTTCTCAGCAAGAGAAATGCGCCTTGGGGCAGGCCCCGAGGGCCGCATTGTCCGCGCACCCGACGCTCACCAGGGTCAAGGCTGATATCCGGTAAATGACGCGTGCAGCGAAAGAGATAGCTGGCCGGAAGTCCTTCGGGCAGCTGTTGTAACGAGTTGGCAAACCTCGCCAATCCTTCAACCTACCGAACATGATCTTGCATCGCTGCCCGGCAGCGCCACGCAAAGCAAGGTCCCGAGAGGGGATCCTCACGGCATTCTCTTCGCCGTGTTCGGCACCCAGGTCGACCATCATCTGTGTGACGATGCCCTGTCGCTCCACCGTTTATCGTGCGGAATAGCCGATCAGCCGGGTCGGATGCTGCCGGTATGCTTTTTCGGGTTGTAATGGAAGTGCTTTTCGACTCTGAGGTTTGACGTGTCGGGCTGTGTCAGGGGGCTCTTGCATGATGCGGGAACAGCCTTTATCAGACCGTCGAGGGGTGATTAGCTCAGTGGTAGAGCGCTTCGTTCACATCGAAGATGTCAGGAGTTCAAATCTCTTATCACCCACCACATAACCCTGAAAATCGTTGCTCATTTGAGGCCACTAAATATGGCTTGTGTCATTTTTTGTCATGGGATGCCGGGCGGCCCCGCAGACGCAGATCTACTGAGGGGCGCCAATTCGGACGCTGTGATTGATGCGCTGAACTTGCTGGATTGAGATGCTGCGAACCTCGATCACGGGCTCAAGAGTGCACTTGATGCTGTGTTGGCAAACGCCCCGGACGCGCAAGTAACTTTGGTCGGCTTTTCGATTGGCGCCATGGCTGCGATCAGGCTGGCCGCGATGCGTCCTGAAAATGTGTCGCGTTTGGTGTTGATTTCCCCTGCGGCGCCTTTGAGTCTTGGTGACTTTCTTCCCGATATGGCGGGTCGGCCTGTTTTTGAATTGGCTCGCAAGGCGCCCGTTTTGCTGCATATCCTGACAGGTTTTCAGGGCTTGATCGTCCGCATATCTCCGAAGATTTTGATCAATATGCTCTTCGCCAAATGCGGCCCATCCGAAAAAGAGCTATTGAAAGATGCTGCCTTTCGGGATGCCTTGGCACAGGGGCTTGTGGGCAGTCTTGCTCGAAAGCCCAAGGGATATCTTGCCTTCGTTTCTGCCTATGTCGCGGATTGGAGCGATGTGTTGCCCGATGTGAAGTGTCCAGTGGTGTTGTGGCATGGCACAAAAGATACATGGTCGCCGCCAGCAATGTCAGAGGCTCTGGTGGACGCATTTTCAGAACCGGCCGCGTTGAACCTTGTCGAGGATGGCGAACACTATTCCACACTCGCTCAGGCGGTTCTGTGACAACGGCCTGGATGTAACCGGTCTCTGGCGGCTTGGCCTGTCGCGTCCGTCGGGACCCATGTTCAATGTGTACGCAGGTACTGCCATATGGTTTCCACCGGGTTCACGTCCGCAGTAGACACAGGCAGCTGCAGCAGCGTGATATCAGCGGGAACATCCAGCGCGGTCCGGACAGGTGCCATCCGTTCTTCTTGAGGGTCTCCACGGCGTTATGGCGCTGATCTTGGCGAGGTGGGCTGTCTTGGCCTCGTTGTCGCGGCGCGGTCGGGCTGCAAGCTTTGCGACCCCCGGCGCCTTGCGCCCCCGGCAGAGCGTCGCCTCGCCGCGCGAGATGCCAAATCTGCCCCAGAGCCAGGCGGCCGGGCCCCGTAGCCGTCACCGCACGCTCTCGTCGACACTAGGGTCAGTTCCGGTCTCGACACTCTGCACAGGTTCGGCGCGCTGCGCGTCATCGAACTTGGAAGGATTGCCGGGGGCCTTCCAACGGATCAGCCCGGCCGGATCACCTTATGGGGGCGGGCTCTGAGGGCGGTTTTCGGCTGGGTCTTGCCCCTCGGGTGCGGCTGGACTTCCATGGCTCCAAGATCAACTCTGATGGCGGTTTGCCCCCGTTTCGCGAGCTGGACGAAAGCTTGGGGCTTCATGATTTGGCAGGACGTGCGATGCGAGATGCGCGGACAAGCAAGAACGAGGTCCACACCTTTGTGGCCCTGCTACGCCAGTCGGCCGTCGGACGTTTGGCGGGATACAGTTTGGCAAAGACGTTGAGTTTGCCTTTGGCCTGATGGTTAAACGTTCATCGACTTTCATAAGACATGCAAAGTTGTGTTTGAAGATCTAGCACCGCTGAGTGAATGGGCGCACCTGGGGCAATGACGCCAGAAGAGTGTTCCAGCGCTTCCAATCTTCATTGCGATCAGGAACCAGCGCGCTGATCGCACGGCCATCCATACCGTAAAGTTCCAGATGCATTGTGGGACCACATATCGTTATCCAGGCTGCGGCCACTTGGTCCAGAAGCAAGGCAAATGTCTGTGGTCCATTTGCAATCCAAAACACGCTATCGACCTTGTGCGCAGTGCCCTTTTTTAGGACGTTTCCGAACAAAAAGCCCCGCGTTGCCACCAAAGGTGCGAAGCCGATATTATGTCGAAGCAAATAGGTCAAGAAACTGGGGAGAACCTCAGTGATGACCCGCCAGGCCTTGTGCTGTCCAATGTATGGGAGCGTCACCGCACGTGATAGCCCACCATCTTGGCAAAACGCGTCAAGATGAGACGCACTGCTGTCTTGCGACCACCTGTGTCGTGCGGATCGGACGGCATTCAATGGGATAACGTTCAGTGGCAGCTCGTCCGGCACCGAATGGTATTCAAAGCCACGCGGGTTTTCGGGCGGTTCCGGAATGCAGTCCATAGCGCGAATGACATTCGTGTCGTACCCGCCGTTCGTGTCCAGCCTCAGAGACAGGTTGCCGCGCATATCTGAGACAGCCAAGCCAGTTTTGGGTCCCGCGCGGCCAGCCGTGTTGAGTACATGTACAGACGCGAGCGGATGGAACTGGAAAGTCATGCGCCGGCTCGAAAGTCGAAAGGGATGGGCCGTGCTTTGAAGAGACGCAAAGCCGCCCAGGCCAGATGCAAACGCCGCCCCGTTGTGTGCTGAAATGAGCGCCTCTGACAGTTGTGTTCCAAGAAGAGCGATGCTTTCCAGATTCCCATCGAGATACTCTACACCGCCGGTCGCACACAGATCGTCAATTGTGCGCGGGGTTTCCATCAAAAGCGTACCGGCGCAAATGTTCTTGTGAAGCTGGGACAAGGACGCCTCCGCGTCAGTATACGTCCCGCACGTAACGCTTATCGCGTTTCAGGCGGTTCACGTAGTCGGTTGCCGCCTCGGGAGACATGTTCCCCTGGGTTTGAATGATGTGGTGAAGCGCGGTGTCGACGTCTCTTGCCATGCGTGTTGCATCGCCACAGACGTAGAAGTAGCCACCCTCTTCTAGCTGCGCATATAGGTCTTTGCCATTCTCGATCATCCGATGTTGTACATAGACTTTGTCCGCTTGGTCACGAGAGAAGGCAAGGTCCAGCCGGGTCAGCAATCCGGACGCGCTGAAGGCGCT
>JAKVCP010000071.1 GCA_022448925.1 Paracoccaceae bacterium | reverse complement strand
CGATCAGTGCCTGCATCAGGTGGTATCGTTCAGAAGGGACACCGGATCACCATCCCGTCATATGCAGGTGTGATGTGGTCGGCTGTTTCTGCCTCAAGCGTCGCATAGTCCAGATCGTTGTGCATGTTCGTCAGCACAGCTTTGCGCGGTGCGGCGCGGGCGATCCAATCAAGGGACAGTGCGAGATGTGCATGGGTTGGATGGGGGGTGCGCCGCAGGGTGTCGAGGATCAATACATCAAGATCCTTCAGTGTGTCCCAGGCCTCGTCATACAGATGGGCGACATCGGGCAGATAGGCCAGATCACCAATTCGGAAGCCCAAGGCGTCAATGCTGCCGTGGTTGACTTTGAAAGGGATCAACGTGACGTCGCCGCCTGCGCCGGTCACGGTGACGGGCCCGTCGATGGTGTGCATGTCAAGGATCGGCGGATAGGGGCTGGACTCGGGTTGCATGAAGGCATAGCCGAAACGCGCATAGAGTGCGTTTTGCGTGTCGCCGTCTGCCCAAACAGGCAGTCGTTCCCGCCGATTGAAGACGATCTGGCGCAGGTCGTCGATCCCATGCACATGATCCGCGTGCGAGTGCGTATAAACCACACCGTCCAGATTGCCGACACCGGCATCCAGCAACTGTTCACGCATGTCGGGCGAGGTGTCGATCAAAACGCGGGTGATGCCGTTATCAGTTTCCTGCTCGATCAACATCGAGCATCTGCGCCGCCGGTTTTTGGGATTGTCGGGATCACAATCGCCCCAGTGCCCTCCAAGCCGTGGTACCCCTCCGGACGAACCGCACCCCAGGATCGTAAAGCGCCGCTCGCCGCTCATGCTGCGGCCTTGAAGGCGGCTGCCTTTGGAAACAGCCGGTCGAAGTTGGCCTCTAGCTGTTGCGCGAAAGCGGCATAGTCCATGCCAAACACATCGGCACCGGCCTTGGCGGTGTGCACCACATATGCAGGTTCATTGCGTTTGCCACGATGAGGTGGAGGCGCAAGATAGGGGCTGTCGGTTTCAACAAGCAGCCGGTCGATCGGCGTGGCGGCAAAGATTTCACGCAGCGCCTGGCTTTTGGGAAAGGCTGCAATGCCTGACATCGACAGATAAAACCCAAGGTCTAGCGCGGTCTCGGCGAGGGCACGAGAGGATGAAAAGCAATGCATGACGCAGGTGAACGGCGCGTTGCGATGGCTTTCAGTCAGGATGCGTGCCATGTCGTCATCGGCGTCACGGGCGTGAATGATCAGCGGCAACCCACTGCGTTGCGCGGCTTCGATATGGACCAAAAGTGAGGTTTTTTGGATCTTGGCGCTTTCGCGGGTGTAGTGATAGTCAAGCCCCGTCTCACCGATGCCCACAAATTTTGGATGGGTTGTCAGCGCGACAAGCTCGTCAACGGTTGCAAGCGGTTCGTCGGAGGCACTCATCGGGTGCGTGCCGGCTGCATAAAACACAGGGGCATAGGCCTCGGCAATGGCGCGGACAGAGGGCTCATTCCGCAGTCGCGTACAGATGGTCACCATGCGTCTGACACCGGCGTCCAAGGCGCGCTGAACGACAGCCGGGCGCTCGGCGTCGAAATCCGGAAAATCCAGATGGCAGTGGCTGTCGGTGATCATGGTCATGAAAAACTTCCACAATAAGGGCGTGACCCCGGGTATCTAGGATGATCACCGCAGCGTCAAGCGGCTGTGCCCTCTTGTGCGCTATGCGGTTTCCAGCTTGAGAAAGGCATCTGTCAACAGTGCGGTCGTTTCAAGATTGACGGCCCGTCCGTGCCGCAATCGATCCCCCATGCTGGATGACAGTTCTGCCCAACGGCGTCCGTCCTGCGGAGAGGCTGCAAGACGGGCCAATACCGTGGATTCGTGTGGCGCAGCCTGCACATGCGGTGGTTGGCCCATAACGCCAGTTCTGGCCAAGCGTGCCATCGCGATGTCAAGCAATGTCAGGAACAAATCCAAGCGGGTCTCTTTGCCGCGTTGGGCGAGGGTCTCGGCCAATCGAAGCACCCTTTGACGATCCAGGTTTGGCAGGGTGCCCAGCATATCGATCAGATCGGCGTATAGCTGTAGGCCATTCAGATTGATCAGCCGGATTGCATCTCCGACCGACCCAGAGGAAAGCTCTGTCAGGGCTGCGGCCTGTGCGGGCTCAACAGCGATGCTGGCCTGATCAAGGGCCAAGGCCATGTCAGCCGGCGCCAGACGGTCCAGTCGCAATTCGCGACAGCGGGACCGGATGGTGGGCAAAAGCCGGGCCGGTTGATGTGAAATCAGAAGCAGTGTTGCGCGGGCAGGGGGCTCTTCGAGCATCTTAAGCAGCGCATTGGCGGCGTTGACATTCAGATCATCGGCTGAATCCACAATCACCACCCGGCGACCGCCATCTGCCGCGGACAGATTGAAGAACCCCGCCAGTTTGCGCGTTTCATCGACGGTGATCATCGACTTGGGGCGGCCGGTCTTGTCGTCATGGCCACGCCGCAGTGCGAACAAGCCTGGATCTGCCCCCGCTAGAATGCGTCGTGCGACCGGATGGTCCGGGTCGACGCGCAACGAAGCCAGAGGCGGTGGCGCGCCAAACAAACCCGCGTCGCCAGCAGGTGGCGTCGCCAAAAGAAATCGCGCGATGGCCCAGGCGAGGGTGGCTTTTCCGACGCCGCGCGGTCCGGTGACAAGCCAGCCGTGATGAAGACGATCGGCATTGTAGGCTTCAAGAAATTGGGCAATCACCCTGTCTTGGCCGAACAGGCGCTCCGTTTCACGGGGGTGCGGCGCCCCTTCGGCTTGGTCAAGGGCAGGCAGGGCATCGGCGCTCATGCATCCAACTCTGGCAGGTAGGGCGACAACGCCTGACGCACATCGCGCGCAACATCGGGTTCGCTGCGGTTGCCATCGATCACTCGGAAGCGATCAGGGAATTCCTGCGCAAGCTCCAGAAAACCCGACCGCATTCGCTGCTGCAACTCGACACCAAAATTTTCAAAGCGCTCTTCGGCGGTTTGTCGTGACTTGGCGCGGCGCAGGCCTGCTTCGGGATCCATGTCGATCAGGAGCGTCACGTCGGGTTCGGTCCCGATCATCAGGGTGTGCAACTGATCCACGTGGCGTCGCAGATCGCCCCGGCTTAGGCCTTGGTACATGCGTGTGCTGTCTGCAAAACGGTCGCAGATTACAATTTGGCCCGCAGCAAGCGCCGGGCGAATTGTGCGTTCAAGATGGTCGCGCCGGGCGGCGGTGAACAACAGAAGTTCTGTTTCAGCGGACCAACGATCTGGATCCCCTTGAAGCACAAGTGAACGGATTTCTTCGGCTCCGGGGCTGCCTCCCGGTTCACGCGTCAACACAGTGCTGAAGCCCTGTTTGTCCAAAGCCGCAGCCAACCGTCGCGCCTGCGTGGATTTGCCAGAGCCGTCGATCCCTTCGAAACTGACGAAAACCCCCGCAGTCAAGAGCTGCCCTCGGGCTTTGGGCCATCGTTCAGACGTTCCAACAAGACTTTGCTGACTGTGCGGATCCGGTTCAGAAACCCGCCTTTGGCCACCGCGGTCATCGCAACCAGAGGCACTGTGTGTTCAGGCAAACCCGATGGCCGGATGATCAGCTGCGCAATTTGCTGACCGGCTTCAACGGGCGCGGCGACTGGCCCGGTGAAAACCACTTCGCCTGTCACGGTTCGGCTTTCCAGCACCGGCAAGAGCAGGGACAGATCCTGTTGTACCGCCAAACCAACAGAGTCTTCCGCCCCCATCCAGACGTCGGCCCGGGCAATTTCCTGACCCGATTTGGCGACAGTCTTTTCCGCAAACTGTCTAAACGCCCAATTGACAATCGCCTCTGCCTGTTCGGCACGGGCTTCGGCACTGTTCAACCCGGTGAAAGCAAATATCACCCGACGGTTTCCCTGTTTTGCCGACCCCACAAGGCCAAAACCCGCCTCTCTTGTGTGCCCTGTCTTCAAGCCGTCCGCTCCGATCCCGAGGCCCAGAAGGGGATTTCGGTTTCGCGTATTGTCAGGTGCGCGGCCATCAAAGGCGAAGGTCGTTTCGGCAAACATCGGGTAATACTCAGGAAAATCTGTGATCAGATGTTTGGCCAACAAGGCGAGGTCCCGCATCGACATCACATGTCCGCTGGCAGGCCAGCCGTTCGAATTCTTGAAGACCGAATTGGTCATGCCCATTTGCTGTGCGCGCCGCGTCATGAACTTTGCAAAACCCTGCTCTGTTCCGTCCGGGCTAAGGGCCTCGGCGATCACTGCGCATGCATCGTTTCCCGACAGCACGATAATGCCCCGCAAAAGATCGGAAACACTGACGCGATCAGTGGTGTCCAGAAACATCGTTGAACCGCGATAGGACATTGCATGACTGCTTACGGGCAGACGTTCTTGCAGGCTAAGGCGGCCATCGCGGATGGCCTCGAATGCAATATACAGCGTCATGAGTTTTGACATCGACGCGGGGGGCATCGGTTGATCGGCATTTTTGGACAGAAGGATCGTACCGGTGCTTTGATCCAGCACAAAGGCTGCGCGCGCCGAAGTGTCAAAAGCGGTGGCAGGCAAGGCAAGTGCGGCGGAGGCGACAAGGGCGCAACCGGTGCGGCGAAGCAAGGACAACATGGGCGCGTCTATTCCTTTCAGGCAAAGACTCAGAGGCTGTCAGTTTGTCACTGCGTAGGCGTCAGTGAAACCCGCTGACTTGATCTTTTTCAGCAAGGCTGCGCGTTCATCCGCCGATTGGGCGGGGCCCACGATCACGCGCCAAAAGGTCTTGCCCTTGCTGCTTTGTTTGAGAACCGTGGGAACAATTCCGGACTGACGCATCGCCGTGGCCGTGTTCTTGGCATTCTGCTCAACGCTGAATATGCCTATCTGGACAAACGGCCGTGTCAGTGTTCCGGCCCCGTTGACTTTAGGCTTTGGTGCGGCGACGTCGGCCGGTGCGTCCAGGACAGCCGCAGCTGAAGCCGCGACTGGATCAATCTCAGCTGTCTCGATTTCAGAAGTCTCGACCTCAGGCGCGGCATCGACCTGCGCCATGGTCTCAATCTCCTGTTCAACGACTTCACGGCGCAAGGCCACGACGTTGAGATTGGTTGGCTGTCCAGCCAACATGCCAAGCGCGGCGGCTGCGTCCGAAGATATCTGCAACCGCGGTCCCGGTGTCTGGATTTCTTTTCGAAACAGTGCGCCAATGACAAATTTGCCGTTCTGCTCGTTCCGGATGATTACACGCTCCGGGTCGGCGACGTCCGGATGCGCGGCCCAAACCCCGCCCAATGAGGGGCGCCCATCCCAAAGGCCGGCCTCGGTCGCCTGGAAAATCTCAGGCGCTTCAACGTCGCGTTCTGATGTCGTGTTCTTTTGCACGCGCGCCAAAGCGCCGCCATCACTTCTGGCCTGCAAAAAGGCAGGACCCTGGCCCTCTTCGCACCCCGCAAGCAGCAGGGTTGATGCGCACAGAACCAACGCTGTTGAAATGGATGCGCGTCGCGCGCGATCATTAATTGATATGCGGCTCATGACTGGCCCCCTGCTGCAAATCCTGCCTTGCCTGGCGTCGCCGGTTGTCCGGTCTGCTTGTGCCCTGCGGTGCGTTGCTTGGTAAACGCTCTCGATCGAAGCTTAACGTCTTAACCTGCGCAAGGAAAGGCTGAGGCAATCGAGCAGCAAAGTTTTTCCACCTCTTCCAGAATCAATCCATCGGCGTTAAGTCGCTAGTACCGGAGGTTTGGCAGAGTGGTCGAATGCGGCGGTCTTGAAAACCGTTGGGCGTGAGAGCGTCCCCAGGGTTCGAATCCCTGAGCCTCCGCCACAACCCATTCGCGAACCCAGGATGAGGTCCCTAGCGGGGCCTTTTTTCTTTTTGTTTCAAAAGGGGTTTAGCGAAGCCATCCGACTTTCGGAGACTGGGGTTTTGGCCGAAATCGGTCTCTGAACGCCCCGCGTCTCTTTCCACCCGCCCTTCACCTAAATCGAGACGGATTCAAAAACTTACGTATTTTCAGATGCTTGCCAGAAATAGGCTGCGCCGCAGTTGAGGCAACTTCGACCGCTATCGATGCAACCAGAGACACCCGGAGGCGGCGTGGTAGTGCGAGATGGTGAGAAAGCCTTGGTAGGTTGGGCCACAACCAAGTCGGGCGACTCTGCTCCCGCTACAGTGGTCGACGGATCCCAGACCAGTCATTCGCTGCAGCTTGCAGTAAGGACCGAGATGCGGACAAACCCGACTTTGGGTTTTCGCGCTTTGCTGACGCAGCATCCTCTCGCGTCTGCGGCATGTCTTTTGTTGCAGCGCGGCGGATATCGTCATTCCGGTCATTCGCGGCCGTCAATTTCGCGCGAACCGACACCGTACTTTCGCCGCAGCAGGGCTAGACAGGAATGGTGCGGGACGAAGCGGACTTATGCACATGCGGCTATTGCTGACGCAGCATCTGTTAGCGGACGCGGCATGGCTTGCGTTGCGGCGCAAAAATTTCGCACGAGCGGTCATTGAAAAACACCGAACGTGGTAAGGTCCAAACGGTATTTCCGTCGCAACGGCGATTGATGATTGAGACGCGGAGCCCCACGAGAACCGCTCTTCGCCAAGCGAAAGAGTACTGTCAAACTACTTCCTCCTCGCCCCTTTCGACTGCCCGCCTGAATAAAACGCATCCAAGCCACGTCCGTGGACGCTAAGCTATAAACCAATTGCCCTGTAAGCGTCAGCCACTTGATTAATGGCCAAGCGATAGGCCGCACTTCGAATGTCACCACCTCGTGCGGATTGTTCGGTAATGATCCGCATGAGCGTGCGACGCATGATTTCTTCAAGACCAGAACGGACCATATCAAGTTCGGTCGGTCCGCTAAGGTAGCTGGCATCTTCATTCCATTGAAGGGACGCACCAACGGTGCGCTCAATGGTCGACGTTAAGACACGGTGGCCTTTTTCGTGATACCGGCGCTCCAAGAGACCGAAGGGCATGTGCCCGAGGTTCTTGACCCATTCAAAGTAGCTGACGATGACGCCTCCTGCGTTGGCGTAGAGGTCCGGAATGACTTGGATCTGTCGGTCATCCAGAATTTTTGCCGCCTCAAAGGTGCAGGGACCATTCGCCGCTTCCACGATTAGCTTTGCTGGCGTCTTGCGTGCGATATCCGCAGTGATCACCCCTTCAACAGCTGCGGGGATCAGGATGTCGCAGTCTGCCAGCAGAGCGTTTGGCGTCGGTTCTTGGCACTTCGCACCCGCGAAGTTAGCTATCGAGCCTATGGCATCTCGGTGCGCGATAAGGTCGTCCACATTGATCCCATTTGGGTTCGTCAGAACCACGTCACGTTCGATGATGGAGGTAATTTTGCATCCGTCTTCTTTGCTTAGGAACAAGGCGGCATGGGCACCGACATTACCGAAACCCTGGATCGCAACGCATTTGCCGGATAAGCGGGCGTCGCCGAAAATCGGATCCACCAGCTCTGGTGTGTCGAAGAAGGCATGGATGGCGTATTGAACGCCCCGACCAGTCGCTTCGACGCGCCCTTCGATGCCACCGCCGCCCAGAGGTTTGCCGGTGACACAGCCAAGCGCGTTGATGTCCTCGGGCCGCAACCGTTTATACTCATCTGCAATCCACATCATGGTGCGTTCGGATGTGCCAACGTCAGGGGCTGGGACGTTGTTGGCGGTATTCAAAAACCTTTGCCGGATCATTTCCTGGGCGAAACGCCTTGTGATCTTCTCAAGCTCGGCTTAGGTCCAGTCTGACGGATCGAGACACAGTGCCCCTTTGGAACCGCCATATGGCACCCCAACCAAGGCGCATTTGTAGGTCATGAGTGCTGCAAGCGCCTCGACCTCCTCAACCGTGCAGTTCGGCGCATACCTGATGCCGCCTTTTGCGGGGCTCTGATGATTTGAATGCGCTGATCGCCAGCCCGTGAAGGTGAACATCCGGTCGCGCAATCTGACACCAAACCGGGTGGTGTAGGTCGCGT
Organism: Paracoccaceae bacterium; assembly: GCA_022448925.1. Classification (GTDB taxonomy): domain Bacteria; phylum Pseudomonadota; class Alphaproteobacteria; order Rhodobacterales; family Rhodobacteraceae; genus JAKVCP01. The sequence goes on along the minus strand of JAKVCP010000071.1, from coordinate 8,785 downwards.
TGGCGACTTTGATCTTTTCACCAACGCCTTCTGGAAGCGCGAGGTCTTTGACGGCGAGATCGTAGAACGCCTCAACGTCGGAGAGGAAAGAACTGCTCATTCGGCCGCAACCTTGGACTGCGTGTCTGCTGCCCCAAAGCCACCGCCGCCGGGTGTTTTCATCACAAAGACATCGCCGGGGGCCATGTTGCGCTGATCGTTTCCAGACAGATCTTCAACGGAGCCATCCTTGCGGCGCACCTGATTTTCGCCAGGCGCACCTGGAGTCCCGCCACGGGCACCAAAGGCCTGTGTTTGTCTGTGCGATGACAAGACGGTCACGGTCATTGGAGAGAGGAATTCAATCTCGCGGACGATCCCGTCGCCGCCCCGGTGCTGACCTTCCCCGCCAGAGTCTTTTCTGATGGAAAACGACCGTACGCGAACGGGGAACCGGCTTTCCAGCACTTCCGGGTCCGTCATTCGTGTGTTTGTCATATGGCTGTGAACGGCTGAGCATCCGTCGAAATCTGGTCCAGCCCCTGTGCCCCCGCAGATGGTCTCATAATTCTGTAGGGTGTCATCACCATAGACGAAGTTGTTCATTGTCCCCTGACTGCCCGCGACAACACCGAGCGCGCCGTAGAGGGCATCCGCGATGCTTTGGCTAACTTCGGTATTTCCAGAGATGACGGCGGCGGGGTAGTTCGGATTGATGAAGCTCCCTTCCGGTGCGATGATCTTGATCGGCTTCAAACAGCCTTCGTTCATGGGGATGTCTGAGCCCACGAGCGTTCTGAAGACATACAGAACGACCGCATGGCAAATCGCCAAGGGCGCGTTGTAATTTAAGGTGTCTTGCGCGGATGTGCCGGTAAAATCCACAGTCGCGCTGCGCGCCTTGCGGTCAACGGAAATCGCAACCTCAATCTTTGCGCCGCTATCAAGCGGATAGGTGAAGCGGCTGTCTTCAAGGACATCAATCACCCGGCGGACGGATTCTTCGGCATTGTCCTGGACATGGCGCATATACGACTGAACAACATCCGAGCCGAATTGCGCGACGGCCTTTTGCAGCTCGGCACTGCCCGTCGCATTGGCCGCAATCTGCGCAGTCAGGTCGGCCATGTTGTGATCAATGTTGCGGCACGGATATGTGCCCGAGGCGAGAAGTGCACGGGTTTCAGCCTCCAACAAGCGTCCCCCTGAGACCAGTTTGAAGTTCTGGATCAGGACCCCTTCCTCATCGATGTGACGACTGTCTGGGGGGGCTGAGCCGGGTGTCTTGCCACCAATGTCAGCGTGGTGCCCCCGGGACGCGACGAGGAACTGGATGTCCTGACCGCCTTCATCAAAGACTGGCGTAATCACGGTCACGTCTGGCAGGTGTGTGCCACCATTAAAGGGATCGTTCATCATGAAGACGTCACCGGGTTGGATTGCTCCGCCATTCTCATGAAGGATCGATTTCACGCTCGCGCTCATGGAGCCCAGATGCACGGGGACATGGGGCGCGTTTGCGACCAGATCACCGCGCGCGTCAAAGATGGCACAGGAGAAATCGAGCCGTTCGCGAATATTCACCGATGCGGCTGTCTTGGCGAGTGTTGCACCCATCTGTTCGGCGATGGACATGAAGAGGTTGTTGAAGACTTCCAGCATGATCGGATCAACGGTCGTGCCAATGGCTTCCTCGCGTGTGAGGGGGACTGCACGCCGCAAGACAAGCGCACCGCCGTCGATGCAGGTGGCTTCCCATCCATGTTCGACAACCGTGGTCCCTGTCGGTTCGTTAATGACAGCGGGGCCTGCGACAACGGCTCCAACACCCATCTTGGTGCGATCATGTGTGGGTACGGACTGGAGGCAATGGTCTGCCCACATCTGCGTTGTACCGTGCAGGCTTTCTTGGCTATCAGCATTGGGCAGTTTGGCGCTTGCCCCTGATGCCCCGACAGCCTCGACCGAGATCATTTCGGCGATGATATCATCCGTTACCGGGCGGAACCCGAACTCGACCTCGTGAGATGCGCGGAACGCCTCAACCATGCCCTCTGGTGATCCAAGTGCCACAGGCAAGGTCGTTTGCGACGTGGACATCCGCAGGTAGACTTTTTCCCGAACCGAGATGTTGCTGCGTTCAATACCCTGTTTGAGCACCTCTTCCGTTGCCTCGGTGGTCAAGGCGACTGAGGCGGCTGTGATTGCTGCCAGGTCGGAAACGGGCACAAGTAATTGTTGTTCGCGCATCGACACGATGTCCGCGAGCCCCATGCCGAGGGCAGACAGGACCCCGGCGAAGGGATGCAGATACACCGAGGTCATGCCAAGCGCGTCCGCGACCAAACAGGCATGTTGGCCACCCGCGCCGCCAAAGCAGTTCAGGGTGTAGCTGGTCACATCGTAGCCGCGCGCGACGCTGATTTCCTTGATAGCGTTCGCCATGCTGTCAACGGCAATCCGCAAGAAACCCTCGGCCAGTACCTCGACGGACATAGGCGCTTCACCTGTTTGCGCTGCGATATCCTGTGCCAATTTCTCGAAGAGATGGCGCGGGGCATCGATATCGAGTGGCTCGTTGCTGTCTGGGCCGAAGACATTCGGGAAGTTCTCAGGCTGAAGTTTGCCAAGGACTGCATTGCAATCCGTGACCGTCAGCGGGCCACCGCGGCGATAGCAGGACGGGCCGGGATCGGCCCCAGCACTTTCGGGCCCAACCTGCAGCCGTCCATCGCGGAACGACAGGATTGAGCCACCGCCTGCGGCCACAGTGTGAATGTTCATCATTGGCGCGCGCATTCGTACGCCCGCGACTTCGGTCTCAAAGCTGCGTTCATATTCCCCGTCATAGTGGCACACATCGGTTGAGGTGCCGCCCATGTCGAAGCCGATGAGCTTGTCAAAGCCGTCCTGCGACGCGGTGCCCACCATACCGACCACGCCGCCCGCAGGTCCGGACAAGATCGCATCCCGCCCGTGGAAGAGGTCCGCGTCCGTTAGACCACCGTTGGACTGCATGAACATCAGCCTTTCAACAGCGTCAGAACCGAGAGCGCTGCGAACTTGGTTCACGTAGCGCTTCAGGATCGGTGTCAGATAGGCGTCGGCGACGGTGGTATCGCCGCGCGAAACCAGTTTGATGAGCGGGCTTGCCTCGTGGCTCAGGGAAATCTGCTCAAAACCTTGCTGCTCGGCCATCTCGCCCAGTTTTTTTTCATGCTCTGGGTTGCGGTAGCTATGCAGCAAGGCGATGGCGACGGAGCGATATCCCTTGCCGTACGCGCGGCAGATGGCCTCTCGGGCTTTCTGCAGGTCCATTGCTTCGATGACAGTTCCATCAGCATCCAGTCGTTCGTCGATTTCGATAACGTCCGAATAGAGTAGATCGGGCAGCTGAATATTGAGCGCAAACAGGTCGGGCCGGTTCTGATACCCGATTCTCAACAGGTCCTTGAAACCACGTGTGATGAACAGGATTGTCCGCTCTCCCTTGCGTTCTAGCAAAGCATTCGTGGCGACAGTCGTGCCCATTTTGATGGCAGAGATCGCGTTTTCAGGGATCGCGTCTTCCTTGGAAAGCCCCATGATCTCGCGCACGCCCTGTACGGCCGCATCTTTGTAAGACTCTGGTTTTTCTGAAAGAATCTTGTGGGTTTTCAAGTCGCCTTCCGGCGTTCGTGCAACGATGTCCGTGAACGTGCCACCACGGTCAATCCAGAAGTCCCACTTAGAATCAGCGCGCAATGCCATTTTCATCTCCTAAACATAAAGTTGTTGCTTTATGTGCAAAACACTGACAATTTGTCAATGTAATGAATTCGAGGGTGAGCCTGGGTTCAGTTCAACAGAGGAGCTTAATAATGAAACACTTCATCCTGGCCGCTGGTCTTGCCGTTGGTCTGAACGGTGCTGCAGCCGCAGATACTTGGGATATGCCGACCCCTTACGGTGACGCGACCTTCCACACGCAGAACATCTCTCAGTTTGCGGCGGATGTTGCTGCAGCGACCGACGGCGCACTGGAGATCACGGTCCATTCTGGCGGTTCCTTGTTCCCGCACGGTGAAATCCGCAATGTCGTTCGGTCTGGTCAGGTTCCGATTGGCGAATTCTTTTTGTCGCGTCTGGTCAATGATGATGCCGCCTTCGGGATCGACAGCCAGCCTTTCGTGGCGACAAGCTACGAGGACGCGCAGCGTCTTTGGGCGGCGCAGCAGCCGGTTGTGACCGAACTGTTGGCAGAACAAGGTCTCATGCCACTCTTCTCCGTGCCATGGCCTGCCCAAGGCCTTTACACCAATGGTGAGATCGAAACGGTCGAGGGTCTCGCAGGCCTGCGCTTCCGTGCCTACAACGCAGCCTTGGAAGAATTTGCAACGCTGGCGGGTGCCGCTCCGGTGCAGGTCGAAGCCCCTGACATCCCGCAGGCCTTTGCCACCGGCCAGGTCGAAGCGATGGTCACGTCACCATCCACCGGCGCGAACTCCACCGCTTGGGATTTCGTCACACATTACACGCCGATCAATGCCTGGGTTCCCAAGAACATCGTTGTCGTGAACATGCGTGCGTTCCAGCGTTTGCCTGACGATGTGCAAGCCGCCGTTCTGGAAGCAGCCGCCGCAGCTGAGGCGCGTGGTTGGGAAATGTCAGCCGCTGAAGCAGACGCTAAGACTGCCATCATGGCCGAAAATGGCATGATCATCGTCGAGCCAAGCGACGCCCTGACTGCTGGCTTGCAAGAGATCGGTGCACAGATGCTCACGAACTGGGAAACCAGCGCATCCGATGCCGCACTTTCCATTTTGACCACCTATCAGCAGTAAAAGGCCAAATGGGAACCTCCCTTTGGTTGGTTTTCGTTTGCCAAAAAGAGCCCGGCGCTGGTCTTCTCCCGCCGAAGCGCCGGGCTAATTAATAAGGGGCACATGATGCGAAGTTTTCTGGACCGGATCTATCTTACCGCTGGCTGGATATCGGCATTCACGATCCTGGCGATTGCCGTTTTGATCAGCGCGCAGATATTCTTGAATTTTGCGACGCGGGTCTTTGGCCTGCCGCTCCCGTCCACAATCCCGTCCTATGCTGATTTTTCAGGGTTCATGTTGGCTGCCGCCACCTTTCTTGCGATGCCCTATACGTTCCGCAGCGGCGGCCACATCAAGGTGTCTCTGGTCACCGCACGACTGCCCGAACGCGCCCGCCTTATTGCCGAGGTGATTGCCCTCATCGCTGCGTCAGCACTGACCATCTTCGCAGTCTATTACATCTGGGTCCTTGTGGCCGAGAGCATCCATTTTGGGGATGTGTCGAACGGAACGATCCCCATCCCGCTTTGGATTCCCCAAACCGCCATGGGCATCGGAATGACGCTGCTATGCGTCTCCGTCATCCACAGTCTGATCGAAACCCTTTTGCGTGGCGAGCCTGTCATCGCCGCATCTGAGGAAGCCTGAAATGTCTGATCCTGTCGTTGGTCTTATCCTGCTTGGCCTCTTGTTCGTCTTTTTGGCGGGGGGGCTTTGGATCGCGCTGTCCTTGTCGGCCGTCGCCGCTGTCGCCCTTGCATTCTTCTCAAACTCATCCGTTGGCTTGAATCTTGCGGTCACATTCTGGGGGCACAGCCATTCCTGGTCATTGACTGCGCTTCCTCTGTTTATCCTGATGGGTGAAATCCTGCTTAGGTCTCGGCTGAGCAAAGATATGTTCAATGGTCTTGCCCCGTGGTTGGGCGGCCTTCCCGGGCGTCTGCTGCATGTAAACGTGTTGGGCTGTGCGATTTTTGCCGCTGTCTCAGGCTCATCCGCCGCCACAGCGGCCACGATTGGCAAGATGTCCATTCCTGAGCTGAAATCGCGCGGCTATCCCGAAAGCCTGATCCTCGGCACGCTTGCGGGCTCTGCCACCCTTGGTCTTTTGATCCCGCCGTCGATTATCCTGATCGTCTATGGTGTGGCAACTGAACAATCGATTGCACGGCTTTTTGTGGCGGGGTTGATCCCCGGTGCGATGCTTGTGGGGTTGTTTAGTGCCTATGTCGCTGTCCGCGCATGGATGGACCCAAACCTCATCCCGGCGGAAACGACCAAACTCAACATCAAGGAAAAACTGTGGGAGGCGCGGGGTCTGATCCCCGTGGCCCTGCTGATTTCAGGCGTCATCGGGGCGATTTATACCGGTATCGCGTCCCCAACAGATGCCGCTGCGCTTGGCGTGTTGCTATCTATCTTGTTGGCCATTCTGTCCGGCAGCTTCACGAAGAACGACTTCATGGATGCGCTTTTGTCGGCAGCGCGGACATCTTGCATGATCGCCTTCATCCTTCTCGGTGCGGCCTTCCTTGCCGTTTCAATGGGTTTCACTGGTTTGCCCCGTAACCTCGCCTCGTGGATCGGAGAGATGGGTCTTTCGCCTTACGTTCTGTTGGCTGTCCTGACGATCTTCTTTATCGTGCTGGGGCTGTTTCTCGATGGCATCTCGGTTCTGGTTCTGACGACGTCCATCATCATGCCGATGGTCCTTGCCGTCGGGATCGATCCCATCTGGTTTGGCATCTATCTGGTGCTGGTCGTTGAGATGAGCCAGATCACACCGCCAGTCGGCTTTAACCTCTTCGTCATTCAGGGGCTAACAGGCATCGACATCCTCCGCATTGCCAAGGCTGCCTTGCCGTTCTTCTTTCTGCTTCTGCTGGCGGTGGTCCTAATCACGCTCTTCCCTGGGATCGTGACCTATCTACCTGAGGCGATGAGCCGCTGAGTTCGCGTGTCGGGCGGCGTCACAAAGAAGACGCGGCCCGACTAGCCTGATCATATTGGCCTGACAGGGCACGTAGACTCGATGCAATAGCGCTTAGCTCGTCCCCGGATATGTCCATGCGGCCAAGTCCATCGATCAAGCAGCGTTCCCGGACGGTTCTATATTCATCACACAAAGCCGCGCCTTCGCTGGATGTACTGTAAAACACTTCCTTCCCGCGCTTCTCAGACACGATCAATTCGGCCTTCGAAAGCTTGCGCAGCGCGTAATTGACGGTATGGGTGTCGTCGATATTGAGCAGAAAGCAGATGTCGCTCAGGCGCTTATCCCGACCACGATGGTTGACGTTATGGAGCACCAGGATTTCCAAAGGGCTCATGTCAGTGTGCCCGGCCGCAGCCATGCATTTCACCATCCAGCGCGAGAACGCGTTGAACGCGATGATAAGGCCAAACTCGAACTCCGAGGCTTCCCATCCCTCCCCATCTGCGAGATGACGAGAGGATACGATTTTGCGCTTTGCAGATTTTTCCATGTGTTTTATCGATATAATGTTGATACTTCGACACCGTTATACACGGAAATCTGTGTGAACTTCTAGCTACACAACACTACTAGGCGTTGCTCGAGAAGCACAGGGGGCCAGTCTGTTAAAGGCAGCAGTCTTTCCCGCAGGGTTGAGCATCTGGTGTCATTGGTTTGGGTTCAGTGTCGGGCAATGTGGCGTGAGAGACCGGCGGATTTGAAATGGCGAACGACAGGGCCATTCGCCAAAGTACTTTAAATGTCTATACGCTCGGCGATACTCAAAGCATCTTCGATGCTCGACTCCAAGATAACGAACTGTGCTATCGACCTTCGTGTGACCGAGCAGTAGTTGGACGGCGCGTAGGTTGCCGGTTTTACGATAAATCTCCGCTGCTTTTGTTCGTCTAAGTGAATGAGTCCCGTATCCACTTGGCTCAAGCCCAATCGCTGTGACCCAATCACGAAGCAGCCGTGCATACTGACGTGTTGAGATGTGCGGGCGGTCATGAAACCTGCTCGGGAACATGAACCTGCAGGCAAACATCTCTGGTGATTTAACCCAATCCAGTACAGTTTCGCGCGTGTTTTCCGTCAATTCAAATTGGACTGGCCTCTTGGTTTTACTCTGGATCACCGAAACGCGTTCTCGCACGCGGTCATCCTTAACCAGGTCAGACACCGCCAATTTGACGAGGTCACAGCCGCGGAGTTTGCTGTCGATGGCGACGTTGAACAAAGTGAGATCTCGCAGATAGCCCGCCAATTCGAGGCGCGCTCGTATCGCCCAGACTTGTTTGGGCAGCAAAGGCCGCTTCTGACCGATGATCCGCCCCTTGTTCCAGGCTCGGCGTTTCGGTGTGGTTGCAGGAAGTTGGACTCTTGGCATGATTTGCCCTCCAATCCTCCCTCCATACCCTGGCATCAGCACAACGCTGACAGTGGGAACATAGCATTTGTTTGTATGGCCGCTTTGGGTGTTGCGTTGAAGTAGATGGATTTTCGCTCATGCCGCATTTTTCACGCTGCGTGCGCTCGCAGCATGACTTGAAGACTTCCGCTATGGGCTCTCACCAGCCATTAGCTGCAAAATGTACGAACGTCCGCTCCATCTGAATCAGGAACGGCGCATGCCTCGTTTGAGGCCAAACGCCAGCCGCTAATCGAACACGCGCTCCACTTGCTCCGGCCAGCTTTCCCCCGTCAGAAAACATAGATCGTACAAGCTGACCCTCGACGCCTCGCGCCCGCAGGTCAGCCGCTTCAGCACCTCCGGCGCGAGGTATGCCAGCCGTAACTGGCGGCTGATATGACGTTCGGCCAGCCCGACGGCCTCAGCAAGTTCCTGGATCGTGGCGAACTCACCGGTCTCCATGCGCCGCCGCCAGCCCCATGCCCTGCCGATGGCCCGCAGGATATGCGGGTCCTGCGCTTGACCCTCGCTGGGGCGGTAGTCGGCGGGCGGCAGGATCTTTGGCCGCCCGTTCTTCTTTCGGACCTTCAACGGGATCAGGACGCGGATCGT
>JAKVCP010000070.1 GCA_022448925.1 Paracoccaceae bacterium | reverse complement strand
GTCATGGTCATCGAAACACAGACCGATGATGACGGGAACGAGGTGGAAACCGCCGTCCCGCTGGTCGAAAGCAAGCCGATCATGCAGCCCTTCGGGGACCGCTCGAAAGTCGTGATCGAGCCGATGCTGACCGATCAGTGGTTCGTCGATGCCGCGAAGGTCGTTGGCCCAGCGCTCGATGCGGTAAAAGACGGCACGGTCAAGATCCTGCCGGAGAGCGGCGAGAAGACCTATTACCACTGGCTGGAGAATATCGAGCCTTGGTGCATCTCGCGACAGCTGTGGTGGGGGCATCAGATCCCGGTTTGGTATGGGCCCCGAAATCAGTCTGAGATTCTGGCGGACGTGCAAAGAGGATTGGACCTCAAACAGGCTTCATCTGAGTTGAAAGCCTTCTGTGCACCGTCGCAAGAAGAAGTTCGGACCTTGGCCCAAGACTACTACGGCGACGACGCGCCCGTAATTTTTGAAGGCGAGCCGGAGCCCGAATTACAGGGCAAAACTCGAGATGATGGAAAGTTTGAAGTTCGTGTTGCCTGGCGCGAACTTCGCCGCGACCCCGACGTGCTCGATACCTGGTTCTCTTCCGGCCTCTGGCCCATCGGAACGCTCGGCTGGCCCGAGGACACCGAGGAGATGCAGAAGTATTTCCCCACGGATGTGCTGATCACCGGGTTCGACATTCTGTTCTTCTGGGTCGCCCGGATGATGATGATGCAGTTGGCGGTTGCCGACAACATCCCCTTTCACACCGTCTATCTGCACCAGCTGGTGCGGGACGAGAAGGGCAAGAAGATGTCGAAGACCACCGGCAACGTCATCGACCCGCTGGAGATCGTGGACGAGTTCGGCGCGGACGCGCTGCGGTTCACAAATGCGGCCATGGCCTCGATCGGCGGGGTGCTGAAGCTGAGCAAGGACCGGATCACCGGCTATCGCAACTTTGGAACCAAGCTGTGGAACGCCTGCCGCTTTGCCGAGATGAACGAGGTGTTCACCCATCGCGATGCGGCGTTTGATCCGTCCACGCCCAGCCAGACCGTCAACCGCTGGATCATTGGCGAAACCGCCAAGGTCCGGGCCGAGGTTGACGCGGTCCTGGAAGCCTATCGCTTCAACGACGCGGCCAGCGCGCTTTACGGCTTTGTCTGGGGCAAGGTCTGCGACTGGTATCTGGAGTTCTCGAAGCCGCTGTTTGCCTCTGACGACGCCGAGGTCATCGCTGAAACCCGCGCCACCATGGCCTGGGTGCTGGACCAATGCCTGATCCTGCTGCATCCGGTGATGCCGTTTATCACTGAAGAGCTTTGGGGAGAACTGGCCGAGCGTCAGGGTATGCTGGTGCACCAGGAATGGCCTGCGTACGGTGCTGAGCTGGTGGATGCGGCGTCCGATACTGAGATGAACTGGGTGATCTCCCTGATCGAAGGCATCCGGTCAACCCGCGCGCAAAGTCATGTGCCGGCAGGTTTGAAAGTGCCTCTGGTGGTCGCGGATTGGGACGCGGCAGCACAAAACGCCTGGACAACCAACGAAACGATGATCAAGCGTCTGGCCCGTGTCGAAACGCTGAATGTGGTGGACAGCTTTCCCAAAGGCTGCGCAACAGTGCCGGTCATGGGCGCAAGCTTTGGTCTGCCGCTGGCCGATATCATCGACGTGGACGAAGAAAAGGCGCGTCTGGAAAAAACTCTGGGCAAACTCGCCAAAGAGCTGGGCGGGTTGCGAGGTCGGCTGAACAACCCCAAATTCGTTGCCTCCGCGCCAGAAGATGTGGTTGACGAGGCTAAAGCCAATCTTGCTGCGCGTGAAGAAGAAGAGGCTCAGATCAAGGCAGCTATCGCCCGGCTTGCCGAACTCGGGTAGACCCCAACAAGGCCGGGTTTCATGATGGGACCCGGCCTTTTCATGCGCTCACGCAGGCACTTACTTGGCTGAAAGAGCCGGAGTCATCCGGATGACCGTCGGCACCGACGCAGCCAGGGCATCGACAACGGCCTGCTGCAAGGCCTTCAGGTCCTTTGGCTCTGTTGCATGGGCACCATAGGCACGGGCCAGGGCAAGAAAATCGGGATTTTGCGCCACAACTGCGTTTGGCGCGATCTGGCTACGCACCATGGCGTCCTCAATCTCGGCCAGTTTGGCATTGTCCCAAAGCAGGATTGGCAGGCCAAGACCAAGCTCTACCGCCGTTCCAAGTTCCTGGACCGTGTACTGAAAGCCATAGTCCCCGGCAATTGCGATCGTCGGCAGTGAGGGGCGCGCCACAGCACCACCGATCGCAGCTGGCAACGCGTATCCCAAGGTTCCAAAACCGTAGGGATGATGCCAATGACCAGCGCGGGCCATGTCCCAGATCTCTTTGGCGGCATAAGCAAAACTTGTCATGTCCGAATAGATCATCGCGTCTTCGGGCAGCACCTCCTGCAGGGCATCACAGACAGGCAGGATTCCGGGCCGTTCTGACTGCAGGTCAGCCCGCCAGCGCGCCCGTGTCTTCGCGATCATCGCCCGATCCCAAAGCGGTTTGCGATCATCGACCCGTGCGGCCAGCGCGATGTTCATGGCGCGGATCATTCCGCCGGCATCGCCAACAACCGCCATGTCAGAAGCTCTCAGATTGCCCAGCACTTCGGTATCAATGTCCACGCGGATCATTGGACAGTCGTGCCCCAGCTCGGGCCGCCAAAGATCCACCTCACTGAGTTCAGTTCCAAAGGCGACCACCAAATCCGCGTCCTGCATGATTTGCACACTATCCGGCCGCGCCAGATAGGAACCAAAACTCATGGGATGTTCGGCGGGAACCACACCACGCCCGGCATAGGTCATGAAGGCCGCGGCGCCAGTCGCCTCGAGCAGCCGGGGAACACAATCTGCCGCGCCCACAGACCCACCGCCAAAGATGAAGAGAGGCTTGCGTGCCGACAGTACCCGGTCACAGACGGTCCGCAGATCCGCGTCAGAAACAACCGGCATCCGTGCGGCCGGGCTGGCCTGCGGCGCCGCCTCTGCCAGCGCCGCGAGGTCATTGATGGGAACCTGAATGTGCTTGGGGCGGGCTCTGCCCGACTGCCATTCCGTCAATGCACGGTCGATCAGCCCATAGGCGGCCTTGGGGGTGCGGGCCTCTTCTGACCATTCGCAGACCGTGGCCGCCGCGACCTGCTGATCCCGCATTTGGTGCAATTGGCCGCGGGTGATCGCTGTCTCATCAAGACAGGACGACAAGGCAAGCACGGGCACGCTGTCGGAATAGGCCTGCCCCAGGGGTGTCATTGCATTGCACAGACCTGGCCCGGTGATCACATAGCACACGCCTGGTCGTCCTGATGCACGTGCATAGCCATCCGCCATGAAGCCGGCGCCTTGCTCGTGCCGGGCCAAAACATGGGTGATCCCGGCTTCTTCGATGCCGCGATACATCTCGACATTGTGAACCCCGGGAATGCCAAAGATCACGTCGACACCCCGCGCCTTCAACATGTGGGAAATCTGTGCACCAAGCGGTCGTTGCGACATCAGGCTCTCCAAAACCGGATTGTGAAAATTGCGTAGACGGCCAACAGTTCCAGCCGCCCGATCAACATGGCTGCGATCAGCAGCCACTTGGCCGTATCATTGAGACCGCCAAAGTTGCCCGACGGTCCTATCTCATCCCCCAGCCCCGGGCCAATGTTGGCCAAAGCCGCCGCCGCGCCCGACAGTGACGTGGTGAAGTCAAGCCCGGTCATGCCCAGGGCCACCGACAACAGCCCAAGGGTCACCACGAAGTAGACAAAGAACGACATGACCGAACTCAGCACATCGGGCCCGACAGAACGGCCATCGTAGCGCGGGGTAAACACACCATTAGGGGAGCTGATGCGCTGCAGCGCAACGCGCAGCGACGCAAACAGCAACTGGTAGCGAAAGATCTTGATCGAACACGAAGTCGACCCGGCGCAGCCTCCGATCAGACCAACGAAAAAGAACATCGCCACAGCAAAGGGACCCCACTGTCCATAGTCCTCGCTGGCATACCCGGTGCCTGTCAGGATCGACACGACATTGAAAAGCACTTTGCGGACGGCAGGCTCTCCGGTCGTGTTGGTAACACTGACCCGCCAAGCGGTCATCACGACGACAATCACCAGGGCTGTCAGCAGGAACATGCGGATCTGACTGTCCCTGTACAGCGGTTGAACCGAACGCCCGTTTACCAATTGAACGAAGCGGACGAATGGCAGCGCAGCCAGCAACATGAAGACCACGGCCACATACTCAGCCGGGGCCCCAAAGACCGCGAAAGAGGCATCATAGTTGGCAAACCCCCCCGTTGCGACTGTGGTCATGGCATGTACGGAGGCGTCGAACGCAGTCATGCCCGATACAATGTAGGCAACCGTGCACAGCAAGGTCAGAGACACGTATATCGTTGATATGTTGGCAGAAATCTCGGTCGCCCGCGGCAGGATCTTTCCAAAGGTATCAAAGCCCTCTGACCGAAAGATTTGCATGCCACCAACACGGAGTTCCGGCAGAAAAACCATCGCAACCACAATAATGCCGATGCCCCCAAGCCACTGCAACAATCCACGCCACAGCAAAAGACCCTTTGGCAAGTCCTCAAGATCAGCCAAAACGGTCGAGCCGGTTGTGGTCAGGCCGGACATCGCCTCAAAGAAGGCATCAACAAAGCGGGCTTCGGTCTCACCAAAGACAAAGGGTAAAGAGCCAAAGATCGGCAAGGCCAGCCAGACCCCGGTGGTCAGGAAAAAGGTCTGCTGAATACTCAGACCCGACCGCCCGGCATTGGCGCTGGCCAATGACATGAAACCGCCCGCCAGAATGGTGATGATCGCACTTTCGGCAAAGGCCGGCCAGTGGCCACGCCCCTCGGCGAGGTCCACCAGCAATGGCAACAGCATAGTCAGGCCAAGGGCTGCCACCAACAGGCCGATCACATAGGCGACAGGACGCAAATCAAACATGCGGGCAGGGTTGGACGGGCCCGCGCCAAGTGTCAAGCAATCCCGTCATCGGGCGCGAGGGTGGCGCCAGCCCGGGGCACCGCCTCTGCCTGCACGCCGCCGCCAAAAAGGCCTCTACGGGCCTTTATCGTACAAGCTTGTTTCGATAGCCCACAGACCAAACCAAGTATACAGACCAAACACGGTATGCCCTGTTGCTATGGGCACCCAATCCGGTGCACGAGGCCACGTATAAAACGGCTGATATCAGTCAACAGGGTTTGAACCCCTTCGATTCCTGGTGCGATGCGTGCCAGGTCACGTGGCCAGGCCCCGGGCCCTCTGGGCCGCCGTCACCCGACGTGGAACAGGGTCGCGAACAGCTTGGGATCCAGACTGTCAGCCACAAAAGTCGATCCTTCGGTCAAGACGGAGACGGCATCATGGCTGTGCAGGCTTTCCTGATGGCTAGCAACCACGCGATAATCCCCAACGCGCGGATCGCCATGCAACTGTTCGGCAAACAATCGCGTCGCGTCCTCGACAAAGATGGGGTTTGCTGCATTCAGCTCAGCAAAGGCTTGTTCGTCTTCGCGTTTGACCATGACCTGCGTTTCGGTTGGTACGGCCTTTCTACACATGTCGATGATATCTTCGAACCACAGGCAGTTGCCGTCTTTGACTTCAACCGAGATCCGTGCGACCGACCGCTGAGAATGTGGCGTCGCCAACTGGCCACGTGTGCGGCGCGCGTGTTCGCTCAATTCCAGTGAGCAAGGGCAGGTTGAGCTGTACACATAATCGATGTGCATGATCTTGCGACGCACACCGTCGGTTTCCACCAACTCAAGTGCAATGTCGTAATACTGGTAACCGCTCAACCCCGACCGCAGGCTTTCAACCTTGACCGGGAAGGAAAATCGCATCTGGATCCGCGCATCAAAGCTGTCAAGATCGGTCTTATAGTCGTCAAGCGCGGCCTCGATGACGCCGAAACTGAAGGTCTTGTCGGCATGCTTGTAGAAACTGCGCATGATGCGCGACATGTTGATGCCCTTCTTGTCCGCCTCAAGACTGACGGTACCGGTGACACTAGTTTCCAGCGTCAGGTCTCCATTTTCACGGGTATGCACCTGCAAGGGTAACCGAAAGTTCGAAATCCCGACATGTTGGATCGCCCGGCGCGCGCCCCTGATCAGCGCCGCAGGACCATTTTGAAGATCAGGAAGCTGCGCCTTGTAGGCCGAATCCACGGAAAAGTCCGAGGGGTATTCCGACGACAGATGGGGATACAGTGCAACATCCGCCATATCCGCATTCAGCGCAGCGGCGTCACCGCTGGCCACCGTGTCGGCGTATCTTCGCAGCACAGCAAGCGCCTCTTCGGCCTCGTCCCGTGTTGGTGTGCGATCAATTTTTGGCAAATGAACATTCATGGCAGCCCCCCTTTTTGCGAGCATCCGTGTCAGACATCTAGATAAGCACGTGGAGCTCTCATGTCCAACTTTTACAGGAATACGCATATCGCTGGGCTGCGGATCACCAGAATCCGACATGAAAAGGCAAAATCCCGGTTTCCCCCAAGCATGAGCGGCGCAGGGAGATCCGTGCTCAGACCTTGACCGCGTCCAGAGCGTGTTGAATGTCATCAATCAAGTCGGTGGTGTCCTCAAGCCCGCAACTCAGGCGGATCAAACCATCCGTGATCCCAAGAGAGTCGCGCTGCTCTGCGTTCAGCCGTTGATGCGTGGTCGTTGCCGGATGGGTCGCAATAGATTTTGCATCACCCAGATTGTTCGAAATAAGAACGATCTGAAGCGCATTCAGGAACGCGAAGGCTGCGGCCTTGCCACCTTTCAGATCAAGCGCAATCATCGTGCCGCCTGCCCCCAACTGTCGTTGGGTCAGCTCATACTGCGGATGACTTTGGAGACCAGGATACAAAACGCGGTCAAGTCCGGCATGACCTTGCAAAGCTGTCGCGATTGCCAAAGCGGTTTCACTTTGCGCCCGCACGCGCAAATCGATCGTTTCCAAACCCTTAAGCATGATCCAGGCGGTGAACGGGCTCATTGATCCACCAGTGTGCTTCATGTAGGGCTCGAGGGTGCCGCGTATGAACTCTTTCTTGCCAAGCACCACTCCGCCCAGCGCCCGCCCTTGGCCATCGATGTGCTTTGTGGCCGAATAAACGACAACATCGGCCCCCTGAGCGATCGCGCGGGAATAGACCGGAGTGGAAAAAACATTGTCCACCACAACAGTAGCGCCGACAGTGTGGGCGAGCTCTGAGACAGCTTGAATGTCGACAAGATCCAACGTCGGATTGGACATCGATTCAAAAAACACCGCTTTGGTATCGGGCCGCAGCGCCTCTTGCCACTGCACAAGATCCGCCCCATCGACAAAGTCGACTTCTACGCCGAAACGCGGCAGTATATTTTCCAGAATATAAAGGCAGGATCCAAACAGAGCCCGCGCGGCGACCACATGATCCCCGGCCCGAAGCATCGAAACCAGGGCACCGTTCACTGCCGCCATGCCACTTGCGGTGGCAAAAGCATCCTCCGTGCCCTCGAGCAAGGCAATCCGCTCTTCGAACATGCGAACGGTCGGGTTGCCGTAGCGCGCATAGATATACTCGTCCGCACCGCTTTCGATGAAGCGCTCTTCGGCCTGCTCTGCGGTGTCATAGGAAAATCCCTGAGTGAGGAAAATCGCCTCACTCAACTCTCCATACTGGCTGCGCCGCGTGCCACCATGCACAAGGTTTGTACGTGTTTTTCGCTCTGTCACATTCCGTCCCCCGGGCGGCATCGCGCCCATCAAAAAAGCCCCGAACGCGGTCAAGCGAAAGGAGCTTCCTTGTCGTCTGACCTCTTTAGCGGATTTTTTAACGTGGCCCGCAATCCGGTTACAAATCGCCACGGGGATCGAATAGATGCTGCGGCACAACAGGTCAAGTGGCTCCCCGAAACATCCCATCAAAGGCACCGGCATCTCAGGTGGCCAAGCAAGGATCTGCTCAAAAAGGGGGCTAAAGGTCGTGCCGTTCTGCTCTGCGCACCGAATAAGCCAAACCATCGGAGATCGCGGTTGGATCGCTCCCTTGAGGATTGTCGAAAATCCCGCAAAATGGATGCTCAGCAGAGGGATGCCCATGCAAGCACCAATGACACTCTATTACTGGCCCACGCCGAACGGTTGGAAAATCTCTATCGCTCTGGAAGAAATGAACCTGCCCTACGATGTAAAGTTGATCGACATCTCCAAACGAGAGCAACATGCGCCCTCGTTCTTGCGGGTGTCGCCCAACAACCGCATCCCGGCCATCCTGGATCCCCACGGCCCCGACGGAGCCCCCATTTCGATCTTCGAAAGCGGTGCAATCCTACGCTATCTTGCCCGCAAAACCAGTCAATTCGGCGGGTCTGGCCCGCGCGCGGCAATTGACGTCGACGTTTGGCTTATGTGGCAAATGAGCGGCGTCGGTCCAATGGCCGGGCAGGCCCATCACTTTCTGAAATTCGCGCCCACAGATCTGCCCTATGCCAAGCAGCGGTATGTCAATGAGGTGGCACGGCTTTACGGAGTCCTTGACCGCCGATTGGCGCAACACGAGTTCGTCGCCGGTGAGTATTCTATTGCCGACATGGCCATCTGGCCCTGGGCCTCTCTTTGGGCCGGCCAACAACAGACACTGGATGACAAACCCCACTTTGCCCGATGGCTGAAAACGGTTTGGGATCGCCCTGCAGTGAAACGAGGACGCGCGCTGCACATGGACAAGCGTCGCGATCCAACACCCGACATATACGGACACTCACTGAAGTCGTGATCTGGGCGCCAATATCCTGCGTGCCCTGTGAGGGGCACACAATTTGATCCCACGGACCATGATGGCGCGAACGTCTGCCGATCCAGATCAGAAGGGGATATCATCGGCGGCGCAGAGGTACCGCGCCAGGACTTTCTTTGACCCGGCCTTGTCAAACGCCACATCCAGCTTGTCGCCTTCTGCGCCCGTCACCGCCCCATATCCAAACTTCTGATGGAACACCCGTTCTCCTATATCGTAGGCCGCCACTGCATTCAGATCGATCACCGTTGTCCGGCTTTCTTTTGGCTGGCTCAGCGGACGCTCTGCACTGCGCGACTGCATGCGCTTCCACCCCGGAGAATTATAGGCGTCTGCAGAGGCTGCACGACTTTCAAGTCCCGACGCCCCAAAGCCCGATCGCGCTGCACCATAGGCCCCACCATACAAACCCGGAGGTGTCAGGACCTCCACATCCGCCGCCGGCAATTCATCAACAAAGCGCGACGGCATCGATGGCTGCCATTGCCCGTACACCTGCCGGTTTGATGCAAACGAGATCGTACAAACCTCTTCGGCCCGCGTTATCCCCACATAGGCCAGCCTGCGCTCTTCCTCGAGCCCCTTCACACCGCTCTCATCCATTGAGCGCTGAGAGGGAAATAGACCGTCCTCCCAACCAGGCAGAAAGACTTGGGGGAACTCCAGCCCCTTGGCCGCATGCAAGGTCATGATGCTGACCTTCTCCCCCTCGTCCCCTTTGTCGTTGTCCATGATCAGACTGACGTGCTCAAGAAATCCTTGCAGATTTTCAAATTGTTCCAACGCCTTGACAAGTTCCTTCAGGTTCTCGAGCCGACCGGGTGCCTCTGGCGTCTTGTCATTTTGCCACATTGAGGTGTAGCCGCTTTCATCCAGCACCATGCCGGCGAGTTCCTGATGACCCAGATCCTTGTCGCCAGTCAGACGACCCCAGCGGGCCATGTTCTCAACCAACTCACGCAGTTTACCGGCACCCTTGCCCTTGATCAGCCCCTCAGCAACGGCGATCCGCGCGCCTTCAATCAAAGAGACGCCATGCGTGCGCGCTGTGACCTGAATGGTCTGCTGGGCCTTGTCACCAAGGCCGCGTTTGGGTGTGTTTACAATGCGCTCAAAGGCCAGGTCATCATCGGCGGAAACCACAAGCCGGAAGTAGGCCATGGCATCGCGGATCTCCATCCTTTCATAGAACCGCGGTCCGCCAATCACCCGATATGGCAAACCGATTGTCAGGAAACGGTCTTCGAACGCCCGCATCTGGTGGCTGGCACGCACAAGAATGGCAATCCCATCAAGCCCCATCGGACGCATGCCCCGGGTGCCACGTTGGGCGCTCTCGATTTCATCCCCGATCCAACGCGCTTCTTCTTCGCCGTCCATATGGCCGATCAGGCGCACTTTCTCGCCGTCTTCGGCGTCGGTCCATAACGTCTTGCCCAAGCGCTTTTCGTTGCCTGCAATCACCGCAGACGCCGCATTCAGAATGTGACTTGTAGATCGGTAATTCTGTTCAAGCCGGACCACATGCGCACCGGGGAAATCCTTTTCAAACCGCAGGATGTTCCCGACCTCTGCCCCGCGCCAACCATAAATCGACTGGTCGTCGTCACCCACGCAGCAAATGTTTTTATGTGCACTGGCAAGCAGACGCAGCCAGAGATACTGCGCAACGTTGGTATCCTGATATTCATCGACCAGAATAAAGGCAAACCAGCGCTGGTACTGCGCGAGCACATCGGGATGGTTCTGAAAAATCGTAACCATGTGCAGCAGCAGATCGCCAAAGTCGACCGCGTTCAATTCCCTCAGCCGGGTCTGATACTGCGCATACAGGCCCGGGCCATGATGGTTGAATGCACCGGCATCTGCGTTGGGCACTTTGTCCGGCGTAATCGCGCGGTTCTTCCAATTGTCGATGACGCTGCTGAGTTGGCGTGCAGGCCACCGCTTTTCGTCGATGCCCGCCGCAACGATCAACTGCTTCATCAACCGGACCTGATCGTCCGTATCCAGGATCGTGAAGTTGGACTTCAATCCCACCAGTTCCGCATGCCGACGCAGCAGCTTTACACAGATCGAATGGAACGTCCCCAACCAGGGCATGCCCTCTACCGGTTGCGACAACAGCTTGGCTGCGCGCTCTTTCATCTCGCGCGCGGCCTTGTTGGTGAAAGTGACCGCAAGGATTTCATTCGGACGCGCTTTGCCCTTGTGCAGCAAATGCACAATCCGTGTGGTCAGTGCCCGGGTCTTGCCGGTGCCGGCGCCGGCAAGCATCAGAACCGGACCATCCAGCACTTCGACTGCTTCGCGCTGTGCCGGGTTCAGACCGTCAAGATACGGGGCCGGTCGCGCGGCCATGGCGCGCTGGCTCAGAGAGGCGCCTTCGAAGGCATCCATTTCGTCAAAACTGCTCATATCCGAAAGGTAGCGCGATTTCCGTCAAGATTAAAGAACTGTTCGCATTATGTTCTTAACGTTGCGATAAAAAACAAAGGCCCCGCCCTCATTGGACTTCAGACATCTCCAAACGATGAAGCAGCGATCAAAGCGTCTCTTGCAGGCGCGCGACATAGCGCGCCAGTGTATCAATCTCGAGGTTGATGTGATCCCCCGACCGAGCACGCCCCCATGTGGTAACCGCCTGCGTGTGGGGAATAAGATTGATACCAAAAGTCGCGCCGCTCACCTCGTTCACCGTCAAGGACGTTCCATTCAGGCAGACAGACCCCTTGGGAGCGATGAAACGGGCCAGATTTTCCGGGGCACGAAACGTCATGCGTGTGCTGTCGCCCTCATCCGTCATGTCAATGATCTGGGCGACGCCATCCACATGCCCAGAGACAATATGCCCGCCCAACTCGTCCCCGACCCGCAGGGCGCGCTCGAGGTTGATGCGATGCCCCAGATCCCAACGAGATACGCCGATGTTGGTCTTATTGACAGTTTCAGCGCTGATATCGACATCAAACCAGTCTGGCCCAAGCGCGACAACCGTCAGACAGACCCCGTCGCAGGCAATTGATGCGCCAATATCGATGCCATTTGTGTCATAGGCCGTACCGATCCGAGCCCGCAGATCGCCACGCTGTTCGATCTCGCGGATTTCGCCTATATCAGTGATGATACCAGTAAACATCTGAGGTAACGTCCTTTTTGCAGATCCGAGTGAGGCCTTAGTTTTGCCGAACTCAAGGAGTAAACACTGTGTTCAGATTTAGTGGATAGTGCGCGATGCAAGGCAAGGCAACCGGAGACAAGCGGGTCTTTCTGTTACTACAGGGACCACACGGGCCATTCTACAGCCAATTGGGCGCAATGCTGCAACGCACCGGGGCGCAGGTGTGGCGGGTCGGGTTCAACGCAGGCGACAGAGCGTTCTGGTTCCATCGCAGTACCTATCTGCCCTACCGCGGCACGCCCGAAGACTGGCCCGCACATCTGTCACACCTGATCACGGACAAGGGCGTGACCGACATTGTACTCTACGGGGATACCCGCGACATTCACGCCACAGCCGTGCAGGTGGCACAGGCCCGTGGACTGCGCATCCATGTCTTTGAAGAAGGCTACATGCGCCCGTACTGGGTGACCTACGAACGCGACGGATGCAACGGCCATTCGCGACTTATGACCATGTCGGTTGACGAGATGCGGACAGCACTTGAATTTTCGGACATGGAGTCCCCCCTACCCCCGGCACATTGGGGGGACATGCGACATCACGTTTTCTATGGCGCCCTCTACCACTTCTTTGTCATGTTCCGAAATGGCGCATACCGCAACTTCACATCGCACCGTTCCATCTCGGTGTTCACAGAGTTTGCACTGCATGTAAGACGCCTGTTTCTGATGCCCCTGCTGGCGCTGCATCGGATGGCAGCGACGGCACGCGTGCGGTATGGCGGGTATCCTTATCACCTGGTGCTGCTGCAATTGGCTCATGACAGCTCATTCGTACAGCACTCGCCATTTGACAGCATAGAGGACTTTCTGGCGGTGGTGATTGACGGCTTTGCCAAAGGAGCGCCGGGTCACCACCATCTGGTCTTCAAGGCGCATCCTCTGGAAGACGGACGTGAACCGCTGCGACGTGCAATCAACCGACTGGCGCATCAGCACGGTGTCGCGGACCGAGTGCACTATATCCGCGGAGGCAAACTGGCGCGGCTTTTGAATGATGCGCGCGCAGCCGTCACAGTGAATTCAACAGCGGCACAACAGGTGCTGTGGCGCGGCATACCACTGAAGGTGTTCGGCGATGCGGTTTACGGCAAACCGGAATTTGTTTCGACCCAGGCGCTGTCGGATTTCTTTGCCTCTCCGGCACGCCCCGACAATCGTGCCTACAAGGACTACCGTCGCTACTTGCTCGAAACCAGTCAATTGCCTGGCGGTTTCTACTCTGCGAGGGGGCGCCGACAACTGCTGCGACAGGTGATTGACATGATGCTGGCCGAAGATGATCCCTACGAGGCATTGCGACGCGGCACCGCGGCACCGAGGCAACAGTTGCGTTTGGTGACCTGAACGACACAACCTGTGGTACTGGTGTTTTCGAACGGATTCCGGTACCTTACACCAAAAAGATAAGGCAGAATAATAACAGGTCGAGGAGACCGAGCAGTGAAACCAACCACCAGTCGGCGGGCGTTCTCCGCCGCCCTCTTGGCGTCTGTATCTGCATTGGCAGCATGCGGCGTCCCGCGCGTTGGCCCCAACAAGCGCGAGATTTTTGCGGGTTCTATTCAGCGCGAGGGCGATGCTTTCATCATTTCCGTCAATGATCGGGTCACTCGGGCCACCGGCGTTGTTCCGTCGCTTGGCTTTTCAGACAAGTTCCGCGACGCGTCGGTGCTGGGATCTGATACGATCCGTGCGGGTGACACTCTGGGTTTGACGATCTGGGAAAATGTCGATGACGGGCTGTTGGCCCCTGACACGGCGAATTCGACTATCCTCGAAGAAGTGCAGGTGGACGGATCAGGTTTCATCTTTGTTCCCTACGCCGGACGCATCCGGGCAGCCGGAAACACGCCCGAGGCTGTGCGCCGGATCATCACAGAGAAACTTCAGGATCAAACCCCGGACCCTCAGGTCGAGGTGCGCCGTGTGGCGGGAGATGGGTCCACAGTCTCGATTTCAGGCGCTGTGGGCGGACCCGGCATCTATGCAATCGACCGCCCGACGCGCACGCTGTCGGCGATGCTGGCTCGGGCCGGGGGACTGACGATAGAACCTGAAATTGCCCAGGTTACCATCCTTCGCGGCCATCATCGCGGCAAGATATGGTTCCAGGATCTGTATCAGCATCCAAAAATGGACATCGCTCTGCGCGGCGGAGATCGCATCCTGGTGGAAGAGGACACCCGCTCTTTCACCGCGCTTGGCGCAACCGGCACACAAAATCGCGTGCCCTTCCAAAGCCAGACCATCAGCGCTGTCGAGGCCATCGCTCAGGTTGGCGGCCTGTTGGCGACCGCAGCAGATCCAACCGGAGTCTTTGTGTTCCGCAACGAACCGGCCGAGATTTCAAACGCAGTGCTGGGACGCAGCGACCTGATCGGCGCACAGCGGATGGTCTATGTGCTGGACCTCACAAAACCCAACGGTCTGTTCATCGCCCGGGATTTCGTCATTCGCGATTCCGACTTGATCTATGTCACCGAAGCGCCGCTGACACAGTGGAACAAGACCATTGCCGCGCTGACCGGATCGCTAGGGCCCATAGACACTGCGGCAACCACCTTCGGCCTGTCAGACGGCGGCTCTTAAGCGCTGTCTGGGGCCCGGACCATGGTGCCGGATCGCGCAACACATGACGCCGTGGCGGGCCAGCCACGGTCTTTATTTGTATATAATGGTGGCTTTTTGCGTCAGAAGCGGCTGCGCCGCATCCTGGCACTTGCGGGCTATCGCGTCAGGCTGGGACGACCTGCCCCTGATGATCTGGTCGGCGTTTGGGGACAGTCCCCCACGGCCCATAGGGGGGTCGCAGTTGCCCGGCAGCGGAACTGCGGCGTGGTGCGGATTGAAGATGCCTTTGTCCGCTCGCTTCATCCGGGCCGCAGCGGCGATCTTCCCCTGGGTCTGCACATTGACCACGCAGGTGTTCACTTTGACGGGCGCACCCCAAGTGACCTAGAGCACCTGCTGGCAACCCATCCTCTCGATGACAGCTCAGTGCTGTCACGCGCACGGGACTGCATTGAATGGATGCGGTCATCGCAGATCTCCAAATATTCAGCCTGCGATCCTGAACGAGACGCGCCGCCCCCCGGATATGTGCTGGTGGTTGACCAGACGCGTGACGATGCCTCGGTCAAAGCCAGTGGCGCAGATCGTGCGCGGTTTGTTGAGATGCTTGTTCACGCCCAAGAAGAACATCCCGGCGCACGGGTGTTGATCAAGACCCACCCCGAGACGCTTTTGGGCCACCGCCCCGGGTATTTTGACCACCGGGACGCATCACATCGTGTGTCGTTTTGCACCGCGCCGCTTTCTCCGTGGACGCTGCTTGAGGGTGCCGTTGGTGTCTACACGGTGTCATCGCAATTGGGGTTCGAGGCCATCTTGGCCGGGCACCGGCCCCGCGTCTTTGGACAACCCTTTTACGCCGGTTGGGGGCTAAGCACTGATGACGACGCGCCCGCCAGACGCACCCGTACCCTGACGCGTGCGCAGCTGTTTGCAGCCGCAATGATCCTGTATCCGACGTGGTACGACCCATGCCGGGATCGCCTATGCAGGCTTGAGGACGTGCTGGCGCAGATGGATGCCCAGATACGCGCCTACAAAGAAGACCGAAACGGATGGGTTGCCTATGGCATGCGGCCTTGGAAATGGCGACCGCTAAGCCAGTTTTTTGGTACCACACGCGGGATCAGTTTTCCTCAGGTGTCTCAAAAACGCGCCACGCGGGCGTTGCGCGAAGGGGCGCGTGAAATGGTTTGGGCGAGTAAAGCCTCTGCTGATGACATGCGCACGCGCATCGAAGACGGGTTTCTCCGCTCGCGCGGTCTTGGGGCGGATTTGATCCCTCCGCTATCTTTGGTCAGCGACACGACGGGCATCTACTACGACCCAAGCCAGCCATCTCAGCTTGAAACGCTGATCCGAAGCAGGGCCAAACTGACCCCAGGGCAGAAAATCCGCGCGACAAAGTTGATGGCATATGTGACCAGTCAAAAGCTGAGCAAATACAATCTGACCGGAGAGGTGCCCGACATCCCGGCGGGGCGGAAAATCCTTGTGCCCGGCCAGGTCGAAGACGACGCTTCAATCCTGAAAGGCACATCGGACATCCGAACCAACTCTGCCCTGCTGCAGCGCGTACGCCAAGAGAACCCGAACGCCATCCTGATCTACAAGCCCCATCCGGATGTGGTTGCCGGGCTGCGCCCTGGGGGCACTTGCGACACCACCGCTGCGGACCTGGTCATCAAGGACGGCGATATTGCCGCACTGATAGAGCAAGTCGATGAGGTCTGGACGATGACCTCACTGACCGGGTTCGAGGCTTTGATGCGTGGCAAACACGTTGTCACCTATGGGGCGCCTTTCTATGCCGGTTGGGGCTTGACCCGGGACCTTGGATCCATCCCGCACAGACGGCACCACGCGATCCAGACAGAGGGATTGGTTCACGCAACCTTGATAGACTATCCACGCTACAGGGATCCGGTGACCGGGCTTCCCTGCCCGGTCGAAGTGATCGCCGAACGCCTGGCAGAAAATCGCGTACCCGCGCCCGGTCCTGTGAATCGGACCATGGCGAGAGTGCAGGGCTGGCTGTCCGGCCACGCCCACCTCTGGAGATAACTCCGCACAGTCACCTATGACCCGGTTCCCGGCCGTGCCACCCAACGATGCAGCACATCGACACCGCAAGCGCGTGTTTCCACCAGATCGAACCGCGGCGCAGTCGACAAACGGTCAATGCCCATTGCGCCAATCGCGGGCAGGCCTTCGGCCCCAATGGCAATGCCGGCCGTGAAGCCGATCAATTCATCCACCAGATTGGCCCCCAACAGCGCGCCGGCCAGGGCGCCTCCGCCCTCACAGAACACACGGGTCAGGCCGGCCACACCCAAGGCCTGAAGCATCGAGACCGGATCAAGCTGACGCCCTGACACTCGGCAGGGCAGCAGTCGCGCCCCAAGTCCGCTCCAGGCATCTTTCAGATCAGAGGGCGCGTCAGGGCCGTGACATATCCAAAGCGGAACGTCTTTGGCGGTTCTCGCCAGTTGGCCTGTCAAGGGAATATCAATCCTCCTTGAGGCCACAATACGCAGGGG